>CAZZJD010000341.1:0-2504 GCA_964654305.1 uncultured Chitinophagaceae bacterium | reverse complement strand
GAGCTGAAGATCGCTGGCGCAACAGCCAGCAACAGCTGCACGGTACGGGCGTAGTCAGCGTTCATGAGGGTCGCTTCAGGTTGAGGCGATCGCCAGCCTTCGTGGCCGACACCCAGCGGCGACCCCCACCCAGGCGCTCGCTGTGACGACGCGCCAGGACAGCCCAGGGAAGGTCCAGCTCCTCGGCCAAGGCATGGGCAAGCCTGACCACCTTGATCCGCTTGAGGTGGGCCAGCAAAGTCTCCAGCACATCCATGCGCAAGGATCGCGCACCCTCGACGAGGTGGCGTGCCTCCTCCATACCTTGGCCCTTGCCCACATCGCTCAGGAGTTCCAGCAATGCGCGCTCGGGCGTGGACACCAATAGGTCCAGACGGCCCCCCGGCAACGGCGCCATTGCGATGCCTGAGGGAAGCGCGTCATCGAACAGATGGGTGGCCTGATAGCTGGCGGGGTAGGCCTGTGTGAACCACGCAGGCAACGTCGCCGACCTGTCACCCCACATGACCAACCTCTCGCCAAACGGCAGGTTGTGCCGCACACCGCGCCAACCCAGGGCTGTCTTGCCCGCGATATGGAGACCCGGCAGCTCGGAAGTCAACCAGGCCAGGGCAGCATCGCGGTTCAGCTCATCTCCCGGCAGCAAGTAGACGCCACGGCCAAGCCGGCGCAGCCAGCCGCTTGCTGAGAGTTGCGCCACTTGCTTTGGGCTGAGCCCGTGATCTTGCAGCAGCCGGGTCGATAGGGGCGCACCACGCGGCAACTCGACCAGCGCCTGGCGGAATAGTAGGCTTGGGGAAGATCCCATACAAATGGAAGTATTCCATATTTTGTATGCCATTCAAAACAGTGCAGGTGCGCAAGCAATTGGCTTACCGCACTGAAAATGGACTTCGTCACTTCGTAACCTCAGGCCAACGTAGACGGCCATCTCGGTTCAGAGTGACGGTATCTCAGGCGATGGTGAACAGCATGTCACGGCGATCGTAGATGATCGGGCGCGCGCCCTGGTCAACCAGTCCGATCGCCAGAACGTAGTGCAGTTGTGACCAGAGGCGTCTTTGACTGTATGAAACGGCTGGAGGCCCTGCGTACCTCCAAACACGCCATCCGAACCGCGGCGTTCGCTGACGCTACGCGGTGGGGGCGTGCCAGTTCAGGACTTCCAAGCCCTGCACGCGTGAAAACTCCTCGACATTGCGCGTGACCAAAGCGGCCCCGTGCCGCAAGGCAGTGGCCGCGATCAGTGTGTCATGGGGGCCGATGGACCGCCCCTCCGCCTCCAGCCTCGCGCGAAGGGCGGCGGCCACCTGGGCGCATGCATCGTCAAAGTCCAGCACCACCAGGGGCGCAATGAAGCGGCTCAGTGCCTCCAACCGAGGTTGCGCGGCCGCCGCCGGAAGACGCATCAGGCCGTAGCGAAGTTCGTAAAGAACCACACTTGGCAGCGCCACCTGAGAAGGGGGCAAGGCCTGCAGCCTCGGCACGACGGCAGGGTCGCCCCGAAAGTAGTAGCTGACGGTGTTGGTGTCTAGCGCCAGCATCGCTCAGAACGTGATGCGAGCGCTGTCGGCCGGGAGGCTGGCTTGCGCCCGCGACTCGCTCAGCGGGAAGTCTGGAAACGCACCCGCCAAGGCCAGGCACTCCTGCGGCCACTTGTCCTGAGCATGCCGGCGTATCAACTGCGAGACCCACCGGCTCCTGGACATGCCCGAGCGGCTGGCGGCGTCCGACAGCGCCCTGTCGGTTTCATCGTCAAGGTACAGCGTGACTTGGGACATGTTGAACCAGATGATCAAAGTACAAGTGCAAGTATATGTGTCACCTGTCCATGGCCGTTATCAACCGACGCAATGCATTACGTAGTTTTGAGATTTCGTTTTTTATCCTAAGTTCCTGATTTCAAATAGTTTTTTTCAACTTTTGAGTGGATTTTTTGCTTGTTATGGCTCGAGGTTGGGTATCGTTCGAGCACCCTGACTCATGCCCGCATCCAACCGGAGAACCCATGCAGCAAGATCTACTTGGCGAACTCAGCGCGCCTGCGACGAACTCCACGGCCGAATCAGGCTCGGCAACACCGACTGCGACAAGTACCGTCAGCACCAGGCAAGAAGACCTTGGACAGACTGATCCAGCATCAGGGCTCAAGTCGCCGCCTGCCGAAGCCCAGGACCCGGGCCTCGCGCCAGAGTCCAGTCAGGAGCCAGAGGCCACTCAAGAACCGCTCGGCGAACCCAGCCCACTGGCGACGCACACCACCGATCCAGTGCCCGCGACACCGTTGGCGACAGGCACCAACAGCCAAGAGCCAGAAGGCCCTTCTCCAACTGACCCTGCAGCGGGGCAGAAGCCGCCGCTTGCCGAGACCCAGGACTCCAGTCCAGCGCCAAAGCCCAGTGCGAGCAACGCCACAAGAAGTCAGAAGCGGCGTTCGACAGAACTCGAAAGAGAAGTGCGAGCCATCAAGCTCAGCGAGATCGACGGCATCGACGACGAGATAA
>CAZZJD010000340.1:0-2504 GCA_964654305.1 uncultured Chitinophagaceae bacterium | reverse complement strand
GAATGCTGAAAATGGTCATAATTATCTGCCGCAAAATTAGGTGTACGAGAAAAATAATTGTCCCAAACGATTGGTAAATTGATAAAGATTATGCTGAATCATCTGCATGAAATTTTTCAGCCCCAGTTGTTGGATATACTGAATATCTGCAAATTGTATCTGGCTATTGAAGCGACTGAATTCAAGATAGAATTGCTGTACAGATGGAGAAGGGGAAGTTTCACTATTTACGACATCTTTCAAGTATCGCTCCATACGATTGAGTGCATATTTAATAGAACGTGGAAAATTTTTATCAAGTATCGTTTGATCGAGTATGTTGTCGTTGGTATTTGAACTTCGGTAAGTTTTCAGATGATGTTCATATCCGGAAAGATTTAATAATAAATGTCGCCAGTAAAGAATATCTCTTTCCTGATTAAGGTTATAATCAATTTTTTCAAATTCCTTCATGGTGAGCTGAACGGTTAGCAAACATCTTTCTGTAAATCTTCCTAGATTCATAAAGCTCCATCCCATGCCGCGTGGCATCGTTGTGTCGCTGATTCCAACATATAAAATAGTACGGCTGAGCAAATCATCCATTAATGGAACAGCATCAACGCTTTTGAGTTCATGCTCAAACATTGGTTCCTGCATCCGATGGTATAGGCGATTGACATGTTCCCATACTTCCTTGGTGATATGATCCTGAATGCCTCGGGCGTTTTCTCTGGCTTTGCCGATGATTTGTTTGATAGAATTAATATTCTGAGGATCATACACTAAATAGCGTAATGCTTCCCTTGTATTGGCTGAAACAGATTCCAGCTTGTCTTCAGGAATATGCGTAAATAATTCTAGCAAAGGCTTCCAGAAATACTGATTGCTTTCATCTTTATCAAAGAAAAGAATATAGTGCGTATGAATCGTGCGCAGCATTCCTTCGCTCCGTTCCATGTATCGGTTCATCCAGAAAAGTGCATCTGCAATTCTACTGAGCATATAATGTTTCTTGCATGATTAAATAATTATTCATCTATCACCCAGGTATCTTTACTGCCACCTCCCTGCGATGAGTTTACCACTAGAGAGCCTTCTCTTAAGGCAACTCTTGTTAATCCGCCTGGTACGATTTGTATGCCCGATGGACCATATAAGGCGTATGGGCGTAAATCAACATGTCGCGGTACAAACTGATCGTTGATCAGACAAGGAACAGTCGATAAGTTGATGCGGGGTTGTGCAATAAAATCTCTTGGATTTTTTTCGATTTCTTTTTTAAAACTCTCAATATCCTTTTCACTCGCTTTATTTCCCATCAGCATACCATAGCCGCCCGACTGACTGGTACGTTTGATGACCATATTTTCAATATGGCGATATACATGTATTTTTTCTTCTTCATTGCCTAATTGATATGTGGGTACATTAGGAAGGATCGGTTCTTCGTTGAGATAATAACGAATCATAGCAGGTACATAAGCATACACTGCTTTGTCGTCCGCCACACCATTGCCAACTGCATTAATCAGGGCTACATTGCCTTTTCTGTAGGCGCTCATCATACCTGGAATTCCTAATACACTATCGGGTCTAAATACCAATGGATCAATGAATTCATCATCAATACGACGATAAATCACATCTACTTGTTGCGGACCCCTAGTCGTTTTCATAAATACTTTGTGATTATCTACATACAAATCTCTTCCTTCTACAAGGGGTATGCCCATTGATCGGGCGAGGAAGGTATGTTCATAGTAGGCTGAATTGTAGATGCCTGGTGTAAGCAATACAACAGTTGGATTAGAAACGGGACGAGGTGAAAGGGATAATAGAATATTGTGTAAGAGCAGCGGATAGTTGTTGATCATGCGTACTTTATTTCGTGCCAGTATATCAGGGAAAAGTCGTTTGGTTACTTCTCTGTTCTCCAGCATATAAGATACGCCGGAAGGTGTACGTAGATTGTCTTCCAGTACATAGAATTGTCCTTGATCTCCTCTGATAAGGTCAATGCCTGAAATATGAACGTAAATTGAATGGGGGACTTTGATATCTTTTACTTCACGATTATAACCAGTGCATGTGGCAATCAAAGCAGCTGGAATAATCCCATCACGAATGATGTGCTGATCGTGGTAGATGTCGTTTAAAAAAAGGTTAAGCGCTTTGAGCCGTTGTTTGATTCCTTCTTCCACGGATTTCCATTCACTGCTCGTGATGATGCGGGGGAGGATATCGAAAGGGAAGATGCGTTCTATTCCTTTATTATCGGAGTAAACGGTAAATGTGATCCCCTGGTTGATGAAGAGTTTATTGGCCAGTGCTTCTTTGTCGTGGAGGTCGGTGAGTTGTAAACGGGACAATACATCCAGAAGGGTAGAGTAGGGTTTCCTGAGTCCATCTGCACTCTGCATTTCATCCCAAAATCCGGAGTAAGGTATATAATTATTTATGAGATCTGTACCGTTCATCTATGCTTATATATTAGAATTTTGGTGGTAAATGTTCTAATTTAA
>CAZZJD010000339.1:0-2506 GCA_964654305.1 uncultured Chitinophagaceae bacterium | reverse complement strand
AAAACGGATCTTCGGTAGGGACGGGTACCCTTACCCGTCCATGCCCATGCTTCAACAACCCGCGTCCTACATGGTCGGCTAGGGATAGCCGACCCTACCAATGAAACACTCAAGACCGTCGATTCAAATCCGGTAGGGGCGATGGTCTCCATCGCCCGATGGAACAATCTAAGTTACCAAACTCAAACACCCAATCGGCCGACCGGGACAATCGACCCTACCAATTTTCAACACTGGTAGGGCCGGGCATCCTTACCCGTGCATTTCCATAGGCCGATTCGCTTTTCATTTTTTGGCACCGGACCCTTCTTGAACCGCATCCCAGCCAGGCGCAGGATCACCGAAGGTGAATTCTCTTTCCTCTTTCTCCTCTTTTCGGAGGCTCGGCTACTGCTTGATTCTGGTTGTTGTCTGTAGTGCGTTGAGTTCCCGCATTCAAAGCTCCTGGGGCAAAGTCCGGATCACCTCCATCCAACTTCCCACCCAAAACGGCCAGTGGGTCGCGGCCGACCTGTTTCGTCCCCTCTCTGCCAGCGAGGAACACCCGGCGCCGGCCGTGGTCGTCATTCCGGGTTTTCAACGCACCAAGGAGACCCAGGCCAATATTTCGCTGGAACTGGCGCGGCGCGGAATGGTGGTTATCGCCATCGATCCTTATGCCCAGGGCTTCTCCAGTTCCTCCCTGAGCACCCGCTCCGCTACAGAGGAGGGATACGGTGCTTTCGCGGTGGTGAACTACCTCACGGGCACCGGCAACCTCAATTACGTTGATCCCAACCGGATCGGGGTGATCGGCCACTCCGCCGGCGGCAATGCCGCCCTACAAGCCGCCTCCCATTTCGGCGAGGAAGCCATCGAAAGGAATACCCGTAGCAAAATCCACTCCGCTTTCATCTCCGGTTACGTGCTTTCCCTTAAGAACAAGGTTCTGCGAACCGTCCGCTCCAACCTGGGGCTTAGCTACGGCCGTTACGATGAGGGGGCTTTCCGCAACGAAAACAAAAGCGCAGACATGCGCACTGCACCGGAAGCCCTCCGTTTCGTCCGTTCCGGACAGGAACCGGGGGAGCCTGAAATTCAAGAGATCGAAATAGGCAAGGAGTATGGCCATGCGGCCGGACGCAATCTGCGGGTGGTTTATAACGAACCGATGCTCCACGCCTTTCAACCCTATAGCCGGACAGATCTGGCCCACCAAATCGGCTTTTTTCTTAAAACGTTCGACATCGGGGAAGCCCTCACCCCCGAAGACCAGGTCTGGCCTTGGAAGGAGATCTCCTCCCTGGCCGCCTTTGTTGCCTCTTTGGTCGCGATCCTTCCTCTCACGCACCTCCTGCTTACCTCGGTTCCCCTATTCCAACCCCTGGTGCATCCGGTCCCCGAGGCATCCCCCCGACCGGTCGGTGGGGCTCGCTTCGTTTTCTGGGTTCTTTTTTTAACGGGGGCGGTTTTTGCCTGTGTCTCGTACATTCCCCTGACGGAACTTTCCCAAAAACTTTTCCCTGAGGCGACCCAACGCCAAGTCACTTGGTTTTTTCCCCAACGGATGAACAACGGGGTCATGTTGTGGGCCTTGGCCAATGGACTGGTTGGTTTTGTCCTCTTTTTCATCGGCCTGTTTCTCCAAGGCAATAAACCCACCCGGGCAAACCTGGGAATGGAGCTGGGTCGCGGCGAAGCCGTTCGTGCGTTGGCTTTGGCGCTGACCGTTTTTCTTTTTTTCTACGGCGTCCTCTTTTCCGTCTATCGCGTCTTCCACGTGGATTATCGCTTCCTCTTTTGGGGGGTGCGCTTGTTCCAACCGGGTCTTCTCTTGCTCATGGCTGTTTACGCTCCTATCTTTTTCATTTTCTTTTTCTCCAACTCCCTGCGGGCGAATCTGGCTCTGCGGTTTGCCGGAACCCCGCCTTGGCGCAGCCTCCTCCTCGCGGCGCTGGGAAACTCTCTCGGACTTTTCCTAATCCTTCTGGCGCAGTATGGGGCGTTCGTTTCCACCGGGACGGTGCGCTGGACCGACGGCTGGCTGTACGTGAATCTTCTTTTCGGGGTGGTTCCGGTGATGTTTGTCTTGCCCTACTTTCACCGGGCTTTCTATCTGATGACCGGTCGGATCATCCTCGGCCCCCTCATTACCTGCCTGATCTTTGTGATGATTCTACTTTCGAACACCGTCTGTTATCTGCCGCTTTAAACGCTGGTTATTTTCAGGAGCCGCACTTGCCGCAGCCGGTTCCCTTGCCACCCCCGTTGCGCAACCACTTCACCAACACGTAGACCAACGCGCCCAAGACGGCGATCGCCACCGCCCAAATCTGCCATGAGGACTCCATCTTAGGACCCCAAGAGCCGCCCGATCATTTGAACCGCCCAGGCTCCGAAATACGCCAGTCCCGTCATGTACACCATCATGAAAGCCGGCCACTTCCATCCGCCCGTCTCCCTTTTAGCCACGGCCACGGTGCACCGGCCCGCAGGCGTTTGAAGGGGTCTGCCGGCCTGGACCACT
>CAZZJD010000338.1:0-2506 GCA_964654305.1 uncultured Chitinophagaceae bacterium | reverse complement strand
CGGTCTGAAGTATTCGCAGACCTCCCCCTGAAAGTAGCCGTCCGAGAGAGTCAAGTTCGGCGACCGACACGTTGTACGGCGAGCAAATGTTCCGCGTGCGCACAACTGCCGGATCGTCAATTCGTGTCTGCATGACTGAGATTCGTGCGGCGGTTCGGGCGTCAAGATAGTTCCGGGTCGAGGACAAGCTCGTGAAGATGTTCAGCGGTCGGGAACTCGCGATCGACATCGCGAGGTGTGAAAGCAACCCCTGGGCTTTGGTGAGATTCTGTCTCTCGCCGTACAGGGATGACAATCGTCCGATCGTTAGTCGTGCCTCGAACTCCTCGCAGAACGCCGTCAGCAGTCGCTCGAGTTTCAGCTTCGACTCGCCGTAGGGATCGAGAGGTTTTGGCGCTTCAGACTCGGTGGCGAGACGTGATCCCGTGTCGCCGTAAACACCCCCCGCACTCGAAGCAAAGAAGATCCGAAGCTTGTGGATCTCGGCCCGTGACCTGAAATCGCGAATTGCCTGGATGACAGATCGAAGTCGATGTTGCTCGTCCATCACCTCGCTACCTTCGGAGCGTTGCGTGGCAACGCCGGCACACCAGAAGATCTCCTTCACGGAATCTTCACTTGCCAGAAGAGCATGAACATGGCTTCGAATTTGTGCATCCGCGAGCTCGCCATTTTCCCATGAGATGCTCGGTAGCGCGAGAGCTGCTGTCGTGGAATTCGACTTCAGAATCGAGACAATCTCGCTCCCGAGAAGCCCGCGTGAACCAAGAACCAATGCCGAAATCAAGAGCCGGGATTCGAAAAGTCGCGAAAGAGTGCGCTCTTGGTTGGGTCCGCGACCGCCACGTAGAGGGGGCGGCCGGTCGCAGACTTGACGATCAGCCCAACGTACTCGGAGAGAACGGCCAAGCTGAGAAGAATGACTCCGGAAAGCAACAGCAAGACACTCAACGTTGAGGCAAATCCGACCGGGAATCCCATGACGAGTCGTCGGTAGACCAGCAGCAACGAGAGCAGGAAACCCATGAACGCCGCTCCGGCACCGATGGCGGCGAAGATTCGCATCGGTCGAGTGCCCATCGAGAGAAGCATCCTCACGAGATGCCCGAGTAGCCCTGAGAGTCGGTATCCCGACGCTGAAGGCTCGACTTCATACCGAACCTCGATGCTCGAACTCCGCGGGCTCACCCATGTCAGAGCAACGTCGAGGTAGGTCTCGTTCGTGCAGTAGGCACTGACTCCCCGCCCGACCTCGCCCAAGATCAGCCTGAAGCTGCTGAAGCGCGCCCAGTCCTTCCTACCGACGAGAAGTCGGAAGAGCGACCTGGCGAACCATGATCCGGCTCGTCGCCACAGAGGGTGCGGACTCGACGTAGATGGCTGGCCGTAGACGACGGGGCTCTTCGCGTCCAAGGCATGGTCGAGTAGCGACGCGATCTCACTTGCAGGGAATTGCCCGTCTTCGTCGAGAGTCACGATCCATTCTCCGGAACTCGCCGACATTCCCGCGAGGGTTGCAGGGTGTTGTCCGAAGTTTCTGGAGAGCCACACGGCTCTCACTCTTTTTCTTCCTTCGAGCAACGAGCGAAGCGCCTGAGCCGACTCAACAGACTCCCCGTCGAACACCACGACCGTCTCAGAAACGACGTATGGTCTGCGCTTCGGCGTGAATCGTGGTGCGCTCAGCTCGTCGAGCTCATCCAGGAGACCAACTAGTTGCTCTGCGACGCGGTAGACGGGTATCACCGCCGAAATCTGGTGAGGCTGCGCTTCGATTGCCATCAGCAAAGAGAACCTAGCCCAGAGTCAATTGCGTTTGGCGAAAGGGAGCGCTTGACGTCCGATAACCATGCCCCAGATCGAGATTTGCCGAATGGTGAATTGTGGAATCTGAGTCAGGCGTCGGGCGCAAGACGCACGATTCGAGCCGCCATCGCGTAAGCCACTTCTGCCGGGCCCTTCTCGTCGGGTCGTAGCAGGTTGGCCATGATTCGCAGCACCCATTCCATCAGCGTGCGACTGTGGATGCCGACGCGTGACAGCTCGCGCATCAGCGCGGGACGTCCGATCACGCGTGCGAAGAGTCGCGCCACCTTGAAGTACTGGCCGTACTCGGCTTCGAGCAGACTCGGGTATTGCTGCAACGCCGATGCGTCGCCGCTGCGCAGCGCGTCGTGCAGAACGTTCGCGCCGATCCGTGCGGTCTCGTAGGCGTAGTCGATTCCTTCCCCGTTGAAGGGGTTCACGCTGCCCGCGGCGTCTCCGATCACGAGGTGCGTGGCACCGATCTTCGGAAACACCGAACCACCCATCGGGATTTTTCCGCTCGTGGCGCGACATTCGGGCTTTGCCGGGTCGATGGCCCATCGCTCGGCGATCATGTGGGCGTACGAGTCGAGTAGATGCGAAGTGTTCACATCCTTGAACTTCTTGAACGTCGACAAGAGCCCAACGCCGACGTTGATGGTGCCGTCACCGACGGGAAAGATCCAGCCGTAGCCGGGCA
>CAZZJD010000337.1:0-2518 GCA_964654305.1 uncultured Chitinophagaceae bacterium | reverse complement strand
ATCATGCTCTTGTTTATGGTTATGCCTGCCCTATTCGGTGGTTTTGGTAACTGGTTATTACCAATTATGATTGGTGCCCCTGATATGGCTTTCCCACGTCTAAACAACATTTCTTTCTGGTTAAATCCACCAGCCTTAGCTCTATTACTACTATCTACTCTAGTAGAGCAGGGTCCAGGTACTGGTTGGACAGCTTATCCACCACTAAGTGTACAGCACAGCGGTTCTAGCGTTGATTTAGCCATTTTGAGCTTACACTTAAACGGTCTAAGCTCTATTTTAGGTGCTGTAAATATGCTGGTAACTGTAGCTGGTTTACGAGCCCCAGGTATGAAACTATTACACATCCCATTGTTCGTATGGGCCATTAGTTTCACTGCTGTCCTTGTTGTTCTAGCTGTACCAGTATTAGCTGCTGCCTTAGTAATGTTACTAACTGACCGTAATCTAAATACTGCTTACTTCTGCGATTCCGGTGATCTAATTTTATACCAGCACTTATTCTGGTTCTTTGGTCACCCAGAGGTTAATTTAGGCCTCTTAACCCCGCTATATGCGAAAACCTCCTTATATTACGTATACCAAGCTGGCTTGTGTAAAAATGACGTAATTGGACAATTCGCAGGAAACACCCTACTTTGGTGTGACTCCTCAGAGACTTTACGCGGGGCGGTCCTTTTAGCGGTTGTTTTGAAACCACACAAAGTGTATACAAGGCCAGAGAAAGATTCTGACTTTGGTTCTTATCTTGCCGGTTTATTTGAGGGTGATGGCCATTTTTCTACCCAAAAACAAATTGTATTAACACTGGGTGAGCGTGATAAAAAGCTGTTGCTTTCCTTGAGAAGTAAACTCGGTCATGGCCATGTTTATAAAGTTAAAGACAAGCAAGCGTATAACTGGGTTATTTCTAATTCAACCGGAGTGGCGCTGTTTTTAAATTTTATCGACGGCCATTTGCGAACAGAGTCCAAAATTGCACAAATTCTTTCTCGCGGAGTTGTGTTTAAGCAACAAAGCCCCAATCTTAGTAACCCAAACAACTGTTGGTGGTTTACTGGATTTACAGAGGCTGAGGGCTGTTTTTATCTTCAGGTACTAGAGCCTCGCCGCGAAACCCGCATATCTTTGATATTTGCGTTAAAAGAGCGTGCAGTGTTGGATTACCTGAAATCTTACTTTCAAGGAAGCGCCGTTTTCTATCGTCAAAACGGCACTTATTATTGGGGGTCCTCAACCTTTTCTTCTGCGTCACTGGTTGTAAGTTATTTTGATCAACACTCACTTCAAGGTGAGAAGCGATTGAAGTATAACAACTGGCGTAAAGTTTACGCTTTGATTGTACAAGGTGCACACCGAACTGAGAAAGGTTTTAGTTTCATTTCAAAAGTAAAGTCTAAATGGTCCGAAGATAAAGTCCTATCTAGTGTGTAAACACTAGCGTGGTAGAACTGCGTTCTTCTACCCAAAATATTGCTATATTCTGATTTTACCTGCTTTTGGTGTTGTTAGTCACATTGTAAGTTTCTTCAGCCAAAAACCTGTATTTGGTTTAACCGGTATGATTTGTGCTATGGGTGCAATTAGCCTACTAGGTTTCATCGTATGGGCTCATCACATGTTTACCGTAGGTTTAGACCTAGATACCGTTGCTTACTTTACTAGTGCTACCATGATTATTGCTGTACCAACTGGTATGAAAATCTTCAGCTGGATGGCTACTATCTACTCTGGCCGTGCTTGGTTTACTGCTCCAATGTGGTTTGCTGTTGGTTTCATTTGCCTATTTACTCTAGGTGGTGTAACTGGTGTAGTACTTGCAAACGCCGGTGTTGATATGTTAGTACACGATACTTACTACGTCGTTGCTCACTTCCACTACGTGCTAAGTATGGGTGCTGTATTCGGTATTTTCGGTGCTCTATACTTCTGGGGTAACCTAATTACCGGTTTAGGCTATCACGAGGGTCGTGCTATGGTACACTTCTGGTTACTATTTATTGGTGTAAACTTAACTTTCTTCCCACAACACTTCTTAGGTTTAGCCGGAATGCCTCGTCGTATGTTTGATTACGCTGACTGCTTCGCTGGTTGGAACGCTATTAGTTCTTTTGGTGCTAGTATTTCTTTTATCAGCTTATTAGTGCTAGCTACCACTTTCCAAGAGGCTGTGCGTGCTGTTCCTCGCACTGCTACTACTCTAGAGTGGGTATTAACCGCTACTCCAGCTAATCACGTCTTCAGCCAAGTACCTGTTCTACGCAGTAGTTCAATCTATGCAACGAAACAATAATTACTCAATTGATTCCACCCGTCGCTTATCTACAAGCACAAAACCACAAAATACAAACCGAATTTACACCGCATGGCAAATGCTAGCCTTCTTTGTAACTTTACTGTTTCCGATTGGATTCCTGGTAAACTTGTGTTACGGACCTCGGTCACTATACGTTGTTTTTAATATTATCCGTGTTGTTTGTTTTTGCCGTATTATTGGCTCACCGTTTTTAGTAATCTG
>CAZZJD010000336.1:0-2527 GCA_964654305.1 uncultured Chitinophagaceae bacterium | reverse complement strand
AGCGCCGCGCGCGCTCGGCGCGGCGCAATGACATCGCCGCGCCCGCACGCCCGCGCCTGAAGCGTCGCGGTTGCGTGCACGAATGGGGCCGGTATGGTCCGGCCATGTCGAACGTCCGCCTCGCTCTCGCCGCCGCCGCTTTTGCGGCTCTCGTCCTTCCTGCGCGCGCCGAACCCGTCGCCGCCACGCCGATCCCGAAAAAGATCGAGCGCACAGTGGGCAAGCTGCAGGCCCAGGCCGCGTCGAGCGACCAGGCATTGGATCTCGTGAAGGACCTCGTGACGAATGTCGGCCCCCGTCAGGCCGCCACCGAAGCGGAAGCGCGCGCGCGGCAATGGGCGGTCGATCGTCTCACGACGCTCGGCTTCAAGAACGTCCGTGTCGAGCCGTTCACGATGACGGCGTGGCGCCGCGTGAAGGACGAGGTGGTGATCCTGACGCCGACGCCGATGAAACTCGGCGCCCGCGCGCTGGGCTACTCGGCCTCGGGCAAGGCGGAAGCCGAGATCGTCCGCTTCACCTCCGTCGCCGAGCTCAAGGCCGCCCCGGACTCCGCGGTGCGCGACAAGATCGTGTTCATCGACGAGCGCATGGAGCGCACGCCCACGGGCGCGGGCTATACCGCCGCCGGCATCAAGCGGCGCGAGTGCGGCCCCGCGACGGCGCTGAAGGGCGGTCTCGCCTGCCTCATCCGCACCGTCGGCACCACCGAGCGTTTCGTGAACACTGGCATGATGTCGCGCGGCGGGCTGATGGGCGCCTTGCCCGCCGCCGCGATCTCCAACGAGGAGTCGGATGCGCTCGCCGCGCTGCTGGCGAAAGGCCCGGTGCGCGCGCGCGTCGACATCCAGACCGAGACGATCTCCGACGCCCAGTCCGGCAACGTCGTCGCCGAACTTCCGGGCCGCGAGAAGCCGGATGAAATCGTCCTGCTCGGCGCGCACCTCGACAGCTGGGACATCACGCCCGGCGCGCAGGACGACGGCGCCGGCGTCGCGGTGATCATGGCCGCCGGCAAGCTCATCGAGCAGCTGCCGCGCAACCCGAAGCGCACGATCCGCCTCGTTCTGTTCGGCGCCGAGGAGCAGGGCCTTCTGGGCGCGCAAGCCTACGCCAAGGCGCACGCGGACGATCTGCCGAAGCACGTGCTCGCCTTCGAACCCGACAGCGGCGCGGGCGCGGTGCGCGCGTTCTCGACGAAGTTCCCGGCGGACAAGCTCGGCTACGGCGCCGCGATGCGCAAGGCCATCGGCCAGACCGCCGGCGGCAACGACGCGCGCGGTTCATCCGATGTCAGCGTACTCGCCGGGCGGGGCGTGCCGGTGGTCGACATTCTCGTCGACATGTCGGCTTATTTCGACATCCACCACACCGTCCAGGACACGCCGGACCGCATCGCCCCGGAGAACCTGCGCCAACAGACGTCCGCCTACGCGACGACCGCGTACATCGCCGCGGAAAGCGGGTGGGTGTTCAAGTAGGAATGGTGAGTGCCTGTTTTGGGCGACGCCGAGCTGTTTTGCGTAATCCGTATCTCGTAGTCCGTCGACATGAGCGGGCGAGTTCCAAATTGGCTTCGTTTTTTAGTGAGCGAGGCTTCAAGTTGGGCCTTTGCCAAGTTTGTTCAGGCGGCCGCTCCGATAATCTTGACCGCAGCTACCGCGTGGTCGGCATTCGTAGCCGCGCTTCCCCTCTGGCTGGCAGTGCCAATGGCACTTACGGCGCTTTGCTGTTCTGCTTGCTTCGTCAATGCATTCAATCAGTGGGCCGATCGCCAGCGCGTCAGAGGGAAACTCTATTTCACATCACACCAGATCATCTTGTCCCATTTGGGCTATCAGCATCGGTTCCACATCACGAACAAAGCTGAGTTCGATATTGCATATGAAGTTATCGAAATTCGTTCGCAAATTGGCGACCGAGTCCCGGCAGTCAGGAACTTTCGGAACAACGGGGAGGTTATCCCACCAGGGATGACCTACTTTTTCGACGACGCAGCAATTTCACCAAACCTGGAGTCAGGAAACACAGTCGATACTTCTGCCTCGATGCGCATCCGATACGGACGGCCAGGCCGGCTGATCTACGAAATGTCCAACGAGTATCGTTTTCCAGTGTCAATTCCGCGAAGCAGTAGCCTAGTTTAGGCGGCCTCACCGGCGCGCGGTGACGATCCAGCACGCCGCCGGCATCGCCACGCCTGCCGGCGTTTCGTAGCGCGCGAGCAGGCCCTCGAGCGCCCCCGCCACGCCCGCAGGATCGACGCCCTGTTCGCGGATCAAACGCCCGAGCGGGCCGATCTTGAGCATTTTCGGCGCGGTCTCGCGCGCGGTCGGGCCGAGCACGTAATCGGTGTCGAACGGCGCGATCGCCACCGAGCCCCAGCCCGCGTCGTGCAGCAGCCCGGCGAGGCGGTCCTTGTCGGCGAAGGCGAACGGGCCGGGCGCATGCGGCTCGGGCGGCGCCGGCGGCGCCTTCAGGAACGGCAGGCCGGCCACCATCGTCTCGCGCGCCCAGGCGTTCTCCA
>CAZZJD010000335.1:0-2530 GCA_964654305.1 uncultured Chitinophagaceae bacterium | reverse complement strand
GGCGAGGTCCGCTTCCTGCCCATCCTGCGCACCAGCGTGACCGCCATCGGCGGCCTCACACCCCTCGCGCTCGAGGCCTCGGGTCTCTATTCGCCGCTCGCCTGGGTCATCATCGGGGGCCTCGTGTCGTCGACGCTGCTCTCGCGCTTCGTGACGCCGGCGATGTACCTGCTGCTCGCGCCGAGCGACGAAGCCTATGCCCGCTCGCAGGAAGCCGAGGAAGGTGCCTGATCCTCAGGCACTGGCCGTCAGCGCGCCCACCACCATCGCAAGCGCGGCTGCGCATGACAGCGGCCAGCGCAGATGCATGAACCACGCCGGTGCAAGCCCCCGCTTGGCCGCAGCACGGTCCGCGACCAGGAACAGGGCAAGGCCTCCCGCACACAGCGCGTGCCCCAGGGGCACGGGCACCAGCAGCGCCGTAAAGCCGAGCAGCTGCGGCAACACCCCGACCGCGAGCATCAAGGCAACCTCCCGCGCTGGAAGCGCCGGGCGCGCGAGGGCAAGGCCCCAATGGATGCCCCCCAGGAACGAGAGGATCGTGGCGCCATAGGCCAGCAGGGCAGGGTTCGCCACCGCCCGAAGGTCGTCCCCGCCGGCCAGCGAAGCGACCGCAAGCCCGGCAAAGGGCACAAGCCCCAGAAAGCCCAGGCGAAGGGCGGTGCTGCGCGTCGGATCGGAAGGGGTCATGGCGGGCTCAGGTTTGTGTAAGGTGCCGTAACGTCGCCCGGGGCCGCGTGGATCACGCTCCCTGACCCGTAACGATCGCCGCCCCGCAGCTGACCCGGATGGCCTTACGCTGCGTATAGGCCTCATGCAACAGCCAAACATGCCCGCGCAGGCCTGGACCCCCACCCGAGCAGCCGGCCTGGCGCGGCTCGAGGCCTTCCTGCCGCGCGCCGGGCGCAGCTACGAGCGCGACCGCAATGTCGACCGCGGACCCGCCGACCGCTCCAACGTCTCGGGCCTCTCGCCATGGCTGCGCCGTCGCATGATCACCGAGACCGAGGTCATCACCGCCGTTCTTGCACGCCACCCCTTCGAGGCCGCGCAGAAGTTCATCCAGGAAGTCTTCTGGCGAACCTACTGGAAAGGCTGGCTCGAGCAGCGCCCGGATGTCCTGCTCCGCTTCGAGGTCGAACGGGCGCGCGCCGCGGCACAGGCCGAGGCAAGTCCCGACCTGCGCAAGCGCCTCCAGGCCGCGACCGCGGGCCAGACCGGCATCGACGCTTTCGATGCCTGGGTGGACGAACTCGTCACCACGGGCTGGCTGCACAACCACGCACGCATGTGGTTCGCCTCGATCTGGATCTTCACCCTGAAGCTTCCCTGGCAGCTGGGTGCCGCCTTCATGTTCAGCCACCTGGTTGATGCAGACCCCGCCTCGAACACGCTGTCCTGGCGCTGGGTCGCGGGCCTCCACACGCGCGGCAAGCACTACCTCGCACGGGCCGACAACATTCGTGACAACACGCAAGGACGCTTCAACCCCCGGGGCCGGCTCAATGAGCAGGCCATGCCCATGTCGGAAGACGGACCACCACCCGCGATCCGCCCGCTGCCACCGGCAGGCAGCCTCTCCACGCGCCGCGTGGGCCTCATCCTGCACGAGGATGACCTTCACCCTGAAAGCCTCCCGCTCGGGGCCGACATCGCCGCCGTCGCCGTGCTGGCGCAACCGCCGCTGGGCGACCCGGAGGGCCCCGCCGCACGCTTTGAACGCGGCGCCGCCAATGACGCCTGCAACCGCGCGGCAAAGGCCTTTGGTGTTCCAGCCGAGCCCCTTGAGGTGGACGGGATCGGGCACTGGGCCCGCTCGCTGGGCGTGACCGAGGTTGCCACGCCCTTTGCACCGCTCGGCCGCGCTGCAACCGCACTGGGGCAGGCATCTTCAGGGCTCGAGCGTGAGGGCATTCGCCTCGTGCAGATTCGCCGCGGCTTCGACCATCGTGCCTGGCCGCACGCGACGGCTGGCTTCTTTCGCTTCCGCGAGCAGATCCCCCGGCTTGTGGCGGAACTTTCAGGGACATGATCGAAGTCGTCTGGTTCAAGCGCGACCTCAGGGTCCACGACCACGCGCCGCTCGCTGCAGCTGCAGCGACAGGCCGACCCGTCCTGCCGCTTTACATCATCGAGCCCGGCCTGTGGCGCCAGCCGGAAATGTCGGCGCGCCACTACGCCTTCCTGCAGGAGAGCCTCGAAGACCTCGACGCCGCGCTCCAGGCCCGTGGCGCGCGCCTTGTGGTGAAGCATGGCGAGGCGATCGAGGTTCTGGCGAACCTTCATGCGCGCATCGGCATTGCCGGCCTGCACGCACATGAAGAGACAGGCCTGCTCTGGACCTACGAGCGTGACCGCGCCGTGCGCCGTTGGGCAAGGCGTGCCGGCATCCCCTTCATCGAGCACCGCCAGCACGGCGTCTGGCGTGCGCAGCGCACGCGCGACGGCTGGGCCGCAAGGTTGGACGCCATGTTGCGAGCCCCGGTCATCCTCGCGCCTGAAAGCCTGCGTCATGCCGACATCGTGGGCG
>CAZZJD010000334.1:0-2531 GCA_964654305.1 uncultured Chitinophagaceae bacterium | reverse complement strand
AAGTTTTACACTTATGCATTGGAAGAATGGATCTTTCAAGAGCATTATTCGACAGAATTATTATTAAAGCATTTTCAGACCCATTCGCTGAAAGGATTTGGGATTGAACAATCTTCTGCCGGCACCATTGCTGCGGGGGTGATTCTACATTATTTAAAAGACACAGAGCATCCGAACATAGGACATATCACGACAATTAGAAAATTACATGCGTCTGAACATTTATGGATGGATCGGTTTAGTATTAGAAATCTAGAATTGACCGATTCCCCCACCCATGGCGGTGCATGTCTGCTCCAGGCCATAGACCACACGGTTACCGCCATGGGTGCCAGACTGCTAAGAAGATGGATCCTCCTCCCTTTGATTAATAAAGAACAAATTGAAGAAAGACTCAACACAGTCGAATACCTGATTAAAAATGCCGAACTCCGACATCAGCTGCAACAGCTGATTAAACAATGTGGAGATGCAGAAAGACTCATCGCCAAACTCCCCCTTAAAAAGATGAATCCACGGGAAGTGCGACAACTGGCCCTTACCTTACAACTTGCGAATTCTGTTAAAGCGCTTTGTACCACAACCAATCAACCCTATCTGCTTAGATTAAGTGACACCATTAATCCTTGCGAATTTATTTCCAATAAAATCCTGAATACAATTGATGAACATGCGCCCGTCAGTATACAAAAAGGACAAGCCATTAAAAAAGGCGTAGATCAGAAATTAGATGAAGTACGAAATATTGCCCTGAACGGAAAACAATATCTGCTGGATATTCAACAAAGAGAGAGCGAGAACACAGGTATCCCTTCTCTTAAAATTGCTTTCAATCAGGTGTTTGGATACTATCTCGAAGTAACACATACCCATCGATCTAAAGTACCGGATACATGGATCCGTAAACAAACCCTGGCCAATGCAGAAAGATATATCACACCCGAACTTAAAGAATATGAAGAAAAAATCACAGGAGCAGAAGAAAAAATATTGCAACTGGAAAGCGAACTTTTTGAAAAATTACTGATCGAATTACAGGAGTATATTATCCCCGCACAACAAAATGCAAGAGCATTATCAATCCTAGACTGCCTTTGCTGTTTTGCTGAAAATGCCACGCAATATCATTATTGTAAACCTGAACTCCACGGAGAAGATGAGCTAATTATTCATGCCGGTCGTCATCCCGTTATTGAACAACAGCTACCTGCTGGAGAGCCCTATATTGCCAACGATATCATATTAAATAAAAAAGATCAGCAAGTCATCATTCTTACCGGACCTAACATGAGCGGGAAAAGTGCTTTGCTTAGACAAACCGGACTTATTGTACTTATGGCACATATGGGTAGTTATGTGCCGGCTACATACGCACAAATACCCATAACCGACAAAATCTTTACAAGAGTGGGCGCCAGCGACAACATGAGTGGCGGCGAAAGCACATTTATGGTAGAGATGAATGAAAGTGCCGGTATCATTAATAATTTAAGCCCGCGCAGCCTTATCCTGCTGGATGAAATCGGCAGAGGAACCTCTACTTATGATGGCGTTTCCATTGCATGGAGCATTGCAGAACATATTCATAACTGTGCCGAACAACCGAAAACTTTGTTTGCCACACATTATCATGAATTAAATGAGTTGGAAGAAAAATGCAGTCGTATCAAAAACTACCATATCTCCCATCAGGAAATAGACAACAAAATCATCTTTCTCAGAAAGCTGCTACCGGGAGGTAGTCTTCATAGCTTTGGGATTCATGTAGCTAAAATGGCAGGCATGCCGTCCTCATTGATCAATCGGGCAAATGAGATTTTGCAGCAACTGGAAAACCAAAGAAACCATCATCAATCCCGACAAACCCTGAAAGATCTTCCTGCACAAAAAGTACAACTCAGTATTTTCGATGTTCATAACCAAACCTTCGATGAGATCAGAAACTTATTAGAAAATATTGATATCAACCGGCTTACCCCTGTAGAAGCTTTACTTAAACTTCAGGAAATCAAATCCAAAATTCAGTAAAACACCCGAATTATTTCCTTAGATGCATAAGGGTTACTATTTATTTATCTGAAAACTAATTATGAAAAGTTTCAAAATCAATGATAGTAAGATAACTTAGAAGCATAAACCAATATCCCATGTTACAACAAATTTTAGCTGATCAAAATGTGATGTTTTTTCTTATTCATGCATTTCTTATTGGCGGAATTACAGGATTCTTTGCAGCCAGCAGAGCCACAAAACGCTATAAGAAAAAACTAAGAAGCCAATCAAAAGCCTATGAGGAATTAATGAATAGCCTTGAAACTTCTGCCCCTGAGAAAAAACATGGCGGAAACTATATGGAGATAATCCATATGAATCAATATCCTAAGAAAGTTTCCGGTATGGCTTACTAAATAATATAGACCCGATAGACCAGTCAAATACATTTTGCATATAAAAAAAGACCATCAATCGATGGTCTTATTTGTTGCGAAGGGAGGGCTCGAACCTCCGACCTTCGGGTTATGAGCCCGACG
>CAZZJD010000333.1:0-2546 GCA_964654305.1 uncultured Chitinophagaceae bacterium | reverse complement strand
TTTTGGCGGAACTTATGAAAGTGCAAAAACAGATGGTCGTAAGGAGTTTCAGCGAATGATTACCTATGCGCGTAAAAACAAAAATATATCTTATATCATTGTTATTAACTACGACCGGTTCTCCCGCACTGGAACCGGCGCCTCTCAGTTGAGTGAAAGTTTACTAAAGGAAGGAATCATTATAAAGTCTGTTACCCAGGATGTAGATACAACTACCGCTATTGGTCGCTTGCAGGAGAACTTCTTTCACATGCTTAACAATTTTGATAACCGATTAAAAAGTGATCGTACCATTATTAATACCCGTGAAGTAATGTTAAAAGGTTTCTGGCCTTATGCAACGCCAATGGGGTATAAAAATCTGAAACCTAAGCAAAGAGCATGTTTCCATGAGTATATAATTACGGATCAGGGTAAGCAAATAAAAAAAGGGTTTCAGATGATTGCGGAGCAAAAATATCAATTCAAGGATATCATTGAAAACCTACAATTGCGAGGAGTACCTGTTACCAGATCAAGCTTTCGTCAGGTGTTCACTAACCCCTTTTATGCAGGTTTTGTTACTGGTAGGCTTGTTGGAGGCAAACTAATCAAAGGTCAGCATCCGCCACTCATTGAAATCAATACATTTATGATGGTGCAGGATATCTTAAATAGTGTTCCCATCGCGGGCGTACCCAAAATTTTAACACATGAAGAAGTGCCTCTGAAAATTTTCGCCAAAGATGATATCAGCGGTCAGCCGTTGACCGGATATAAAACCAAAGGAATCTGGTACTATAAAACAAAACAATCCGCAAGTCCTGTTAATGTAAGAGCCAACACACTCAATAACTTGTTTCTTGAAACGCTGAAGGAATTCGAGTATCGCTCGGAACTGAAGTTGAAACTGGGAAAGGCAATAAAGACCGGATTAAAACAACGACTAAGTGCACAAACCAATGAACTGGCTACGATAAAAAAACGTATTACTGAAAAACAACAGTTTCTTGAAAAGATAGAAGCCAAATTCTTAGCCGATCAGATTGATGAATTACTTTATCAGAAGCATGCTGCAAAAGTAAAAGAGGAACTGGCCGATTTGAACAGAGATTTGAGCACAAAAGGGATTGACGGTTCGAACTTAGAAACGGCCGTTGAAAAATGTTTGGCTATCGCTCAAAACCTAAGTCAGACATGGGTTTCAGCAGGATATGAGAACAAGCAGCGGTTACAAAAAATGGTATTCCCTGAAGGAATCCTGTATAACAAGCAAAAAGGGGTGGTTCGAACTCCGAGAGTAAACAGTCTGTTCGCCGCAATTCCTTATCTGATAAAGGATTCAGCCGAAAAAGCAAAAGGCGACTCAACTAAGAATCGCCTTCAGTACAACCAAGTGCCCAGAACTGGATTCGAACCAGCACATCCTTGCGGACGCTGCGACCTGAACACAGTGCGTCTACCAATTTCGCCATCTGGGCATTCAGGATCGCAAATATAATCACTTATTACGGTAAAAAATAAATCAGAAAAGAACGAAAGTTATAATCGTTTATTCATCCCAAACTAAAGCACTGGCCCCTAAGATCGCTGCATCCGCTTCCTGAAGATTACTGAATACCACCTTCACCTTATTTTTAAATACCTTGATCAGATTCGCTTCCATCGCCTCAACAGTTGGATTTAAAATCAGATCACCGGCTTTTGTCAATCCTCCAAATAATACAATGACTTCCGGAGATGAAAACATTACAAAATTTGCCAAGGCTTCCCCTAAAATCTGCCCGGTAAACTCAAATATTCTGTTGGCAATCTTATCTCCCTTAATCGCACATTCATATACAGACTGACTCGTTAATTCATCAATTGAATAATTTCTTAGCAAACTTTCTGAATCCGGTTCATTGGTAAGAAATTCAATCGCTGTCTCTCTTACACCGGTAGCAGAGGCATAGGCTTCCAGGCTTCCTTTGATGCCGGTACCTTTGTGTAAGCGTCCACCCGGACGAATGATCGTATGACCCAATTCACCTGCAAAGCCATCATGACCTAATACTATTTTCCCATCAATCACAATACCACTACCAACGCCTGTACCCAGCGTGATGGTAATGAAATGTTTTTTCCCTTTTGCACAGCCATAGATCATTTCACCCATAGCCGCCGCATTGGCATCATTGGTCAATCGTGTATGCAATCCGAATTTCTCCTCAAGCATCTTGGCCATGTGAATAATGCCTTTCCATTTAAGATTGGGAGCATACTCAATCGTGCCGCTGTAATAATTTCCATTAGGAGCACCTACGCCGATACCGATAAAATCTTCCGGCTTTCCGTGGCGCAATATCATCGGCCATAGCTTCGCATATAAATCTTCAATAAATAAAGAGGCAACTTCATGTTCATTGGTAGGAATGCGGTCCTGTTCTAGAATATGACCATTATTATCTACGATACCAAATTTGGTTGTGGTTCCTCCGATATCAATTCCGATAGCTAATTTCTTTTGCATAGGGCAAAGATAAATATCTGTTTAATGTGCAGAACTTGTATTTTCTGTATCGTAA
>CAZZJD010000332.1:0-2564 GCA_964654305.1 uncultured Chitinophagaceae bacterium | reverse complement strand
CACCCAATGGGTGGTGGTGAGGGTCGTTCTAGTGGTGGACATCCTCGTAGCCGTAGCGGTAAATACGCGAAAGGAGAGAAGACGCGTTCAAGAACTAAGTCTTCTAACAAACTGATCATTCAGCGTAAAGACGGAAGCAAACTGGCTAAATAAATTTTCAAATTAACAAACTGAATCATACACATGGCTCGTTCAATTAAAAAAGGCCCCTACGTTGCAAGTCACCTGGAAAGTAAAGTGCTTGCCGTTAATGAGGGTAAAGCAAAAAAAGGAGTGATCAAAACATGGAGTCGTCGTTCCACTATCACGCCTGATTTCGTAGGTCACACTTTTGCCGTGCATAACGGAAATAAATTCATTCCTGTTTATGTAACTGAATTTATGGTAGGGCATAAATTAGGTGAATTTGCACCAACAAGAAACTTTAAAGGACATTCAAGCAAGAAAATTGCATAAAATAATTAAGATGGAAGCAGTAGCAAAACTTAGAAATTATCCCACTTCGCCCAGACGTATGCGTTTGTTGGCTGATGAGATTCGTGGTATAGATGTTGAGAAGGCCCTGGCAATTCTGGAGTTTCATCCTCAGCACTCGGCATTGCCACTTGGCAAATTGCTGAAAAGCGCGATCAATAACTGGGAGCAAAAGAATAACGGACAGAGTGCAGCCGATGCATCATTGATTGTGAAAACGATCTTTGTAGATGGTGCACGTTCTATCAAGCGTTTACGTCCCGCTCCGCAAGGACGCGCCTATCGTGTACGCAAGCGCAGTAATCATGTAACTATCATTGTTGATACAAAAAATTAATTGATCAAATAATTCAAACCTACTATGGGTCAAAAAGCAAATCCAATTGGTAACAGGCTCGGAATCATCCGCGGATGGGAAAGCAACTGGTATGGCAATAAAAAAGAATTTGCCGGAAAGCTGATCGAAGACAATAAGATCCGCACTTACCTGAATGCGCGTATCAACAAAGGTGGTATCGCTAAGATTGTCATCGAGCGTACGCTGAATAAATTAATTGTTACGATTCATACTTCCAAGCCGGGTATTATCATCGGTAAAGGTGGTGGTGAAGTAGATCGTATCAAAGAAGAATTGAAAAAGCTGACCAGTAATGAAGATGTACAAATCAACATCTTTGAGATCCGTCGTCCTGAAATCGATGCCAACATCGTGGGTGACAGTATTGCCCGTCAGATCGAAAATCGTATCAACTACAAGCGGGCTGTGAAAATGGCGATTGCTTCTGCTCTTAGAATGGGAGCTGAAGGCATCAAAGTGAAAGTAAGCGGACGTTTGGGTGGTGCAGAGATCGCCCGTACGGAAGAGATCAAGCAAGGTCGTACTCCGTTACATACTTTCCGTATGGATATTGATTATGCCAATGTATTTGCTTTAACAGTATATGGTAAGATCGGTATCAAAGTATGGATTTGTAAAGGAGAAGTATTGAGCAAGAGAGATCTTAATCCTAATTTCACCGGAGGTAAAAGTGAAGTGAGCGATCGTAAAGAGCGCAGAGATGAAAGACCAGCCGGCGGTGATCGTCGTGGTGGCGGACGCAGAGAAGGCGGAAGAAGAGGTGCTTAATTTTAAAAGGAACAGAATTACATTAAAGAGAAATAACTGATTATATGTTACAGCCGAAAAGAACAAAACACAGAAAAACGCAGAAAGGAAGAATCCGCGAAGTGGCAAAAAGAGGCACTAGCATTGCTTTCGGATCTTATGCTTTAAAAGCATTGGAGCCCGTATGGTTGACCAATCGTCAGATTGAGAGTGCTCGTCAGGCCATGACCCGTGCGATGAAGCGTGAAGGAAATGTTTGGATTCGCGTTTTCCCTGATAAGATCGTAACCCGTAAGCCTGCAGAGGTAAGGATGGGTAAAGGTAAAGGTAATCCGGAAGGATGGGCTGCTATCATTGAGCCGGGAAGAATTATTTTCGAAGCGGATGGTGTTACATTAGATACTGCCAAAGCAGCTATGGAACTGGCCGCTCAAAAACTTCCGATCAAAACTAAATTTATCATTCGCCGCGACCTGGTGGCATAAGCTTTAAAAGTTAATACAATGGCTAGCAGAACTGATTTTTTAAAAAGCATAAAAGACCTGAATGAGGCTGAATTAACTGCTCGTATTCAGGAGAATGAACAGCGTCTTAAAAAGCTGGAATTTGCCCATGCAATTTCTCCGCTTGAAAATCCGATGAGTATACGCGGATTAAGAAGAGACAATGCCAGATTAAAAACAGAATTAAGAAAAAAACAATTGGGTATTTAATATCCGTAGAACGGTAAAAGACAAAAATCATTATCATGTCAGAAAGAAATTTGCGTAAGACAAAAACAGGGGTTGTGACCAGCAGCAAAATGGACAAGACCATTACAGTTGCGGTAGAAAGAAAGGTAAAACACCCTATCTACGGGAAATTCGTAAAGAAGACAACGAAGTTCCACGCGCATGATGAAAAAAATGAGTGTGGCGTTGGCGATACGGTAAAAATCATGGAAAGCCGTCCGCTTAGCAAAACAAAGCGTTGGAGATTAATAGAG
>CAZZJD010000331.1:0-2567 GCA_964654305.1 uncultured Chitinophagaceae bacterium | reverse complement strand
CCGCGGACCCTCTGCTTGTAAGGCAGATGCTCTGAACCAACTGAGCTATGCTCCCGAAGGAGTGCAAAGATAAGGGTAGGATAGTTTTGATAAAATTTTTTTACAAAAAAATATATTATTAATTCACTTAGAGATATTCCTCTACCACATTATAAAGCGTATCTCTCTCTACAGGCCTCCTGCCCGCTTGCTTGATAAGCATCACCAACTCTTCCGTACTCATAGAGGGATTCTGCTCCTCACTGCCAGCCATGCTGTAAATCTTCGTGGTATCATCGATGGTGCCATCTAAATCGTTTACACCAAAATGTAGGGTCATTTGCGCCTGTTGTCGGCCTAGCATAGGCCAATAGGCTTTCAAGTGAGGAAAATTGTCCAGATACAAACGCGCAATGGCATACATCTTCATGTCCTCTACAATTGAAGATTCTGATACGTGGCTCATATCATTATCCTTATTACGGAATTTCAAAGGAATAAAAGTCTGAAACCCCTTTGTCTCATCCTGCAGATCTCTTAACCTTGCCATGTGATCAATCCGATGCTCAAATTTTTCTATATGACCATACAGCATAGTAGCATTGCTATGTAAACCCAAACGATGAGCAGTGGAATGAATCTCCAGCCATCCATCTGCATCCACCTTGTCTGCACATATTTTCTGACGAATATCCGGATGGAAAATCTCTGCTCCTCCACCGGGTATAGAGTCCAGTCCAGAATGTATCAGAAATTTTAGTCCTTCTTCAACAGATACTTTAGCTTTTCGGAACATGTAATCATATTCTACTGCGGTAAAAGCTTTAATATGTAAATCGGACCGATATGATTTGATAGCAGATAATAATTCGGCAAAGAACTTAAGGTCCATTTTAGGATGAACACCCCCTACAATGTGTACTTCCGTGACCGGAATTCCATCATATTTCTTTACCTGATCAAGCATTTGGTTGATCGTCAGCTCCCATCCATCTTCCCGTTTTGCATAAAGACGAGAGTATGCACAAAAATCACAACTATAAACACAGACATTTGTTGGTTCAATATGAAAATTTCTGTTGAAGTAAGTCGTATTTCCATGTAATCTTTCCCTCACCATATTGGCAAGGCTTCCGACAAATGAAAGAGAAGCTTCTTCAAATAACTGAAGTGCATCTTCATCACTGATTCGTTCTGAGGATTGTACTTTATGGGCAATTTCCTGTAAACGGGTAGTTGATTTATGACCGATTTTACCGGTTATTATTTCTATCATAATTTAATAACAGAATATTCTTGGATCAGTTCATTGCAAAAGTACGATGCTTCATATCTAATGAATAAACTTTATTCTTTTTTTGAAGTGATTTTTTTCAATAAATGAATTATCTTCCAATTATAATATCGAAATCATGAAACTAAAACTTACTTTGCTTAGCTTCTTTCAATTCTTTGTTTGGGGGGCCTGGCTGATTACTATAGGAACCTATTTCTTTTCAAACGACATGGGATCCGGAGCCCAGTTTGGGGCTATTTTTTCTACTTTGGCAATATCATCACTTATTATGCCACCCCTTACCGGCATTATCGCAGACCGCTGGATGAATGCAGAGAAGTTATATGGAATTCTGCATATTGTATATGGTGCGATATTATGTTATGTGCCTCAGGTGTCTGATGCTCAGACTTTATACTATGTCATATTTGCAGCTATGATTTGTTATATGCCAACAATATCTTTATCAAACTCAATATCCTATACCATTCTCAAAAACAATCATTATGATGTGGTAAAAGTGTTTCCTCCGATTAGAGTATGGGGTACCATAGGTTTTATTGTGGCGATGTGGACTACCAACCTAACCGGTAGTAAAGCCAATGCCAATCAGTTTTTGATTGCTGCTGGTGCTGCTTTTTTATTGGGTATATATTCTTTCACATTGCCAGCATGTCCGCCACAAAAAAATATCTCTAAAGACGCTTCTTGGATGGAGCAACTGGGCTTAAACGCATTTGCCTTATTCGGCAAGTATAAAATGGCTCTTTTTTTTATTTTTTCTATGTTTTTAGGCGCCGCACTTCAGTTGACTAATATGTATGGAGATACCTTCCTGGATGATTTTAAAAATAATCCTCAATATGGTCCCGATTCTTTTGTGGTAAAATACTCTACCATTATTATGTCTATTTCGCAAGTTTCTGAAACGGTTTTTATTTTAACGATTCCTTTCTTTCTTAGAAAATTTGGCATCAAAAAAGTTATGTTATTTTCCATGATAGCATGGGTGCTTCGCTTCGGACTATTTGGTTATGGCAACCCTGCTGATGGCTTATGGATGATCATACTTTCCTGTATTATTTATGGGATGGCTTTCGATTTTTTCAATATCTCGGGTTCTTTGTTTGTGGAAACTACAACGGACGCTTCTATTCGTTCAAGTGCACAGGGATTATTTATGATGATGACAAACGGAGTAGGGGCCTTTATGGGAAGTACAATAAGTGGCTATTTAATAGATAAATGGTATATGATAGATGGGGCAAAAAACTGGCATGGTATCTGGTTGGCTTTTGCAATCTATGCGCTG
>CAZZJD010000330.1:0-2568 GCA_964654305.1 uncultured Chitinophagaceae bacterium | reverse complement strand
AAGTAAAGAAGTAAATGTTTTTGGAGTTACAGGAACGAATGGAAAAACGACTGTCGCTACTTTATTATTCAAGTTATTTTCAAAACTTGGTTATACCTGCGGGCTGATTTCAACCGTACAAAATCATATCGGTAATGAGATTATACCCTCTACGCATACTACACCCGATGCGATCAGTCTGAATGCATTATTGTATAGAATGAAAGCCGCAGGATGTACGCATGTCTTTATGGAATGCAGTAGCCATGCCATTCATCAGCATCGGATTGCAGGCATTGAATTTAAAGGGGCAATCTTTACTAATATTACGCACGATCATCTCGACTATCATCATACGTTTGATGCGTATATCAAAGCCAAAAAAAGCTTTTTTGATATGCTTACTTCTGATGCATTTGCGCTAAGTAATTTGGATGATCAGCGCGGAGAGGTAATGCTTCAAAATACCAAAGCCCAAAAGTTTTTCTATAGCTTAAAGTCAGTGGCAGCCTTCAAAGGCAAAATTTTGGTAAACAGTCTTGAAGGGTTACAAATGGATATTCAGAACCATGAGGTGCACTTTCATCTGATTGGTATTTTCAATGCCTATAATCTTCTTGCTGTATATGCAGCTGCGGTACTTGCCGGTGAACAAGCAGAAGAAGTATTACGTGTACTTAGCAGTTTAAATGGTGCAGAGGGTCGTTTTGATACAATTCGTTCAAAAAGAAATAATGTTTTAGGAATCATTGATTATGCACATACGCCTGATGCATTAAAAAATGTATTGCTTACCATCCATCAACTCAAGCAAAAAAATGAACAACTTATCACGGTAGTAGGATGCGGAGGTGATCGTGATAAGACAAAAAGACCTTTGATGGGTGCTGCTGCATGCGAGTGGAGTGATCAGGTGATATTTACCAGTGATAATCCGCGATCAGAAGATCCAGAAACTATTTTAATGGAGATGGCTGCGGAGTTGACGAGTGCGGCGAAAAGAAAAACAATGACTATATCCGATCGAAGAAATGCAATTGAGTCGGCTGTTGGACTGGCGGGCATGAATGATATTATTCTTATCGCAGGTAAAGGGCATGAAAAGTATCAGGAGATTAAAGGAGTTAAATATCCTTTTGATGATAAAGCCGTGTTGGTTGAAGTCTTTGAGCAAAAGAATGTATGATAATTAAAAGAAGAAGGAATGCTTAAACATTTATTTGACTGGTTAAATGCAAACGGAATAGATCTTCCTGGTGATAATCTTTTTCAGTTTATCACTAGTCGGATGATGCTTGCCATGCTGTTGTCTTTATTGATATCAACCGTATTTGGCAAAAAGATCATTCTTTATTTGCAATCCAAGCAAATCGGCGAGTCGGTAAGAGATTTGGGTTTAGCGGGAGAGCAACAAAAAAAAGGGACTCCTACTATGGGAGGAATCATTATCATTCTTGCCATTCTGATTCCCACATTACTGCTGGCTGATATCAGTAAAGTCTACATCCTGCTTATGATTTTTGCAACGATATGGATGGGATTTATAGGTTTTGTAGATGATTACTTAAAACTTAGAGCAAAAAGAATCGCACAGCAAAAAGGAACGACCTATAAAAAAGGAGATGGTGATGGCTTAGCGGGTTGGTTTAAAGTATTGGGACAAATGGTATTGGGTATTGCCGTAGCGACGACGCTTTTATTTAATGATACAATTAGTGTTTATCGGGAATTCTCAGGTACTACAATGTCTGATACAACTGTTATAAAAAGAGTTACACTAAATGGCGAAGAGAAGATTATGGTAAAAGCAGATGAGCCAATTACGACCATTCCATTTGTAAAAGATCATGAGTTTAATTATTCGAAGTTGCTTCCTGTGGCTTTGCGTGGATTTACCTGGATATTATACATTATGATTGTTGTATTTATTGTAACAGCTGTGTCAAATGGTGCCAATATTACAGATGGAATTGATGGACTGGCAACAGGTGTGTCTGCAATTATTGGCGTTGCTTTAGGGGTATTTGCCTATGCTAGTGGTAATATTCGGGTAGCAGAATATCTGAATATTATGTATATCCCCAACATAGGTGAACTCTCTGTTTTTATTGCCGCTATGGTGGGCGCATGCATTGGTTTTTTATGGTACAATGCATATCCGGCTCAAATATTTATGGGTGATACGGGAAGCCTAATGTTGGGTGGTGTGATTGCTTCGTTGGCTTTTTTGGTAAGAAAAGAATTGCTGATTCCGATTTTCTGTGCAGTATTTCTCATTGAAAATTTAAGTGTGGTTTTACAAGTAAGTTATTTCAAATACACAAAGAAAAAGTATGGTGAAGGCAGACGCATTTTTTTGATGAGTCCACTTCATCATCACTATCAAAAAGCAGGTTATCATGAAAGTAAGATTGTAACTCGCTTTTGGATTGTCACTTTGTTATTTGTGGTATTGTCGGTTGTGACTTTGAAAATTCGATAATTGTTTTTTGTGAAAAACCAATAGGTTAGGTAGCACTCGAACACCCTTTGAAACGAATGAAAGGAGAAGCCTTTTGGCAACTCCAAAAAAATTCATTCTTGTGAAGA
>CAZZJD010000329.1:0-2582 GCA_964654305.1 uncultured Chitinophagaceae bacterium | reverse complement strand
GCTTTCTATTCTTTTATTTTCTTTTTTTGTTTCCTGGTCAACCATTAAAAAAATACTTAATAAAACACCCGGGGATTTAATCTATAACAGATAAAAAAACATGTATGTCAACACTTTCTTTCAGTGAATCATTAAAAACAGCAATACAGATTGCACAATCATTTGCAAGAGAATATTATTGTGAAAAATTTTCTCTTCCCCATTTGCTCCGTGGGCTTTTGCATAAAGAAGTTGGACTTGTTGAATTTCTAAAATCACTCGATAAGGATACAGCTTATATGATTGATTGGGCAGAGATCCGTATGGAAGATTTCCCCCGGACTACAAAACTTCCCGATACCATGACTGCTGATGATAAGGTGGTTACTGTTTTTGAGGAAGCAGACAATGTTCGTCTAAAGCTGGGATTAGATGATATTACCCCTGTTTGTGTACTGGTAGCTTTGGTAAAACCCAATATTGGATTTTCTGCTGAACAGCTGAAATCATTTCCACTTAAGGAGAAAGAAATTTTAGATTTATATGTAAATGATGCGGCTGTAACCAATGCTATTGTGGGTAGTGGAAAAGAAGGGTCTGCTGCATCGGGATCAGCGCCTAAATCTGCCAATGCGTTATTGAAATTTTGCATAGACAGAACTTCGCTTGCCAAAGAAGGAAAAATTGATCCGATAATTGGAAGAGATAAGGAAATGCGTATGATGCTTGAGATATTGGGACGTCGTACCAAACCAAATGTTATAATCATTGGAGAACCCGGAGTAGGTAAAACCGCTTTGGTGGATGGTTTTGCTTTAAATCTTGCGGAGGGAAAAGTGCCCGATAATCTTAAAGAATCCGTTTTGTTTGAATTGGATTTGGGCGCATTGGTTGCAGGGGCTTCCTACAAAGGCGAAGTTGAAGACAGGCTAAAAAATATTATTAAAGAAATCAAGCAATTTGATAAAGCGGTTTTATTTATTGATGAAATCCATATTCTCCTTGATCCAAAAGGATCAATGGGAGGAGGGGCTGCTAATTTGTTGAAACCGGAACTAGCAAGGGGAGAAATAACCGTAATCGGTGCTACTACCCTCGACGAATATAGAAAAATCATCGAGCCAGAGCAGGCATTTAACAGGAGATTTGAAACTTTGAAAGTTGACGAGCCTAATCTGGATACTGCCACCAAGATGCTTGAAAAAGTAATCAGTGCTTATGAAAAGCATCATAACCTTGAAGTAAATGATGGCGTATTGCCTGAATGTGTTCGATTTGCAAAGCGATATATCAAAGATCGGAGATTACCCGATGCCGCCATTGATTTGTTGGACAGGACGATGGCTGCAATTCGGATGATGAATGAAACATCAGAAATGGAATTAGTAGGACTTCAGGCAGAATTTGATGCGATCAGGTCCAACGAAACTTATAATGAATCTGATCGAATTGCTTTATTGAAATGGTTGAATACCCTGATTACAAACAGACTTAGTCCGGTTTTACTGGGGCAGCTAGAAAATACAGCCGACCCTTCCAAAATGGAAAGTGCGCTTGAGCTGGAGGGATATCTTGAAAAAATACTTTCTACGCTTCACACCTTATCAAAAAATGTAAATTCAAAAGTAAGCAAGCAGGATGTAGCTGCTGTAATTTCATATAAAACCGGAATTCCACTGGGGAAAATACAATCACAGGAGCAACAAAAGCTGTTGCAAATGGAGGATATTTTAAAAAGAAGGGTTGTCGGACAAGATTTGGCAGTTAAAGCGCTATCGGATGCCGTTGTTGAATCTAGAAGTGGGTTAAACAAACCCGGTCAGCCAATTGGTTCTTTTTTCCTGCTTGGACCCACAGGTACGGGAAAAACAGAAGTAACCAAGTCGATTGCCGATTTTTTGTTCAATGATGAAAAAGCGATGATAAGATTTGACATGTCGGAGTTTAAAGAAGAACATTCGGCTGCTTTGTTATATGGAGCACCTCCTGGTTATGTAGGGTATGAAGAGGGCGGGATGCTTGTAAATAAAATCAGACAACAGCCGTATTCTGTGGTATTGTTTGACGAGATTGAAAAAGCCCATCCTTCGGTATTTGATATCTTCCTGCAGATTCTCGACGAAGGAAAGATGCATGACCGCTTGGGTAAGGAAGGAGATTTTTCCAATTCACTAATCATTTTTACATCGAATATTGGCAGCGAATGGATTGTAGAGCAGTTTAATCAGGACGTCATTCCAAAGTCCTCTGAATTGATGGAAATTATGACCCGTTATTTTAGGCCCGAGTTCTTGGCAAGATTGACGGAGATCGTTCCTTTTGCTCCAATCAGTGAAAAGAATGTGGTGAAAATATTGGAAATTCAGATGAAGAGCTTGCTTGAAAGCCTTGAAAAACTGTCGATTACGTTAGATATTTCCGAAGAAGCCAAAAAGAGAATTGCACTTACCGGTTTTACTCCTAAGTATGGGGCAAGGCAGATTTCAGGGGTCATAAGAACACACTTACGAAGACCTATTTCCAAGCTTATTGTTTCGGGCAAAGCAACCAAAGGTTCAAAAATTGTGGTTGCACTTAACGATAGCGATGAAATAGTCTGGGAT
>CAZZJD010000328.1:0-2587 GCA_964654305.1 uncultured Chitinophagaceae bacterium | reverse complement strand
CAATTTTCTGCGCATGCTGACCGTTCAGTTGAAAAATCAGGATCCCATGAATCCGCTCGATAACGCGGACATGACCTCCCAGCTAGCGCAGCTGAACATGGTTGATGGCATCAATACTATGAATAAGACCATGAGCTCTTTACTGGAGATGATGCGCTCGGCCGACCTGGTGAACTACGCCGGCACCGTAGGCCGCAGTGCGTTGGTCGCCGGAAACGAGATGTTCTTCGATGGCAAAAACCCTGTTGGCTTTGCACTGCAGTTTGCGAAGTCTATGCCGAAGGCAAGCCTGCAGATCACCGACACATCTGGAAACATCGTGAAAACGATGGAACTCGGCGCCGTGAAGACCGACCTGATGAATATGTTCTGGGATGGTCTCGATACTGAAGGCAAGCCGTTAGCGGCCGGACGCTATCGCATCGTAGCTAAAGGAGTGGATGGTGCGACTGAGGCAACACCGAATACGTTTGTGTCATCAGTGGTGGCCGCAGTTGGCCGAACCGGTAATGACATCAATCTGACCTTGGCAGATGGCAAGAAGATTCTGCCCAAGGATGTGGTGCAGTGGGTAATTCAGTAGTCCAACTCTATTCATAAGCAAGGGGTAACAAAATGCCAACCTATGGAATCGGTCTCGCTGGTCTGAGTACATCTGCAGAGGCAATGGATGTCATCTCCAATAACATCGCCAACGCCAGCACATCAGGCTATCGGGCTGGTGATTTTGTATTCGAAGATCAGTTCTATAAAGCCTTTAATCCATTGGATAAGGCCCGCGCTGGTATGGGTGATGCCAAAGCCAACATCCGCCGCTTTTGGAATATGGGCGCCATTTCGGCATCTCAGAATAGTCTGGATATGGCGATTCTTGGTTCCAACGGCATGTACCGATTGACTTCAAACGTCAATGATCCTGCGGCGACTTACTACACTCGAAATGGTCAGTTTGCGATCTCCAAAGAGGTCGATCCCAGCTACCCAAAGCGCAGCTACATCGTCAACGAAAACGGCATGTTTTTAACAGGGTACAGTTCGGTTGACGGCAAAACACTATCAAATACCCACACTAATCGGATCGCGATGCCGCCGATCAGCATTGATCCGGTCACCACGTCTGCTTCAACGGTTTCTGTGACACTCGATGCACGGCAGACGGCATTCATTCCTGAAGGCAATGTGAAGTTTGATCCCCAAGTGCCTTCTAGCTATACCAATAAGATTTCCCAGACGGTGTATCACTTAGGCGATTCGGGTAACCCCCATACGATGGAGTTGTACTACCGCCGGGTGGAAGATAAAAACATGACCGTTAGCTATGACGGTACCTATCTGCGCTACGAACCTAATTCGATCGCAGATCCCACTGGAACCACAGATCCACAAGGTGCGACGGTGGCCAATAACAAGGCCTTCGTGGTGTTAACACCTGAGTCTTCTGGCCCCGAGTTCAAATATCTGACCTCGGCAAATCGTAAGACTAATGCCACTGTTGACTTGACGAGCAAGAGCTATATCAATGTGAATTCGAACGCAGACATTAAGGATCTTGCTCGGGTGATTGTCAATGGCAAGGATACAGGCGTTGTCAGCAAGGCTGTGGATACGGTGGCTGTCTATGCGAGTGCGATCGGTACCCCGGCCGCCGCTGGCGCAGCTGAGGTCAGCACGCATACGATTACAAATACGGCCGCTCTGAAGGAAGGAGATGTAGTTAACCTTCAAATTAAAGGCAAGGTGTATAGCTATACGATTAAGGCAGCAGATGTCGCTGGGGCTAATCCTCAAAACGTGGCAGCTACTGCTATTGCTGCCGACTTAACGACGGACAAAGCTTCTCTCGGTTTGACATCTGCAGCCGCAGCTGGCGGGGTGATTACGCTGACTGCCTCATCGAACAACGATCCCTTGCTCGGAAGCGCCTGGAGTACCCGTGCGGCCCAATCCACTGGTGCGATCTCCAGCACCAGGAGTGCGACTGCGGATGCTGCTACTGCTGAGATCAGCACGATAACGCTCAGCGGTACGTATACCAGGGGCGACCGAATCAGCGTTGGATTACAGGGCATGACATATACCTATACGGTGACGGGTAGTGAAGCAGCGAACCCAGGAGCAGGCTCAATTGTCGCTAACGTTCAGGCGTTGATTGACGCGGAAAAGACTGCTCTAGGCGTGTCCCTGACTACCCCTATCGTCGGGTCCAATATCACGGTCACCGCAGCCAATAAAAATGATCCGTTAGATATCGCGGTTTCGGTCAATAAGGCGCTCCAGCTGAGTAGTGATCTCACCGTAAAAAAAGACGATGAAGTGATGTTCTTTAATCCGGTCACCACCGCCTATCCGGGTGCAGCGGTGACCACGGCAAGCAAAACCATCACGGTCGCAACTTCTGATACGTCCATTCAGACCGGCCAGTACCTCTGGAAAAAATCCAAAGCGGGTGTCTTCACTCAGCTGGATGCCAAAGTGCTCACAGTCAGCGGCAAGACGCTGACGTTGGATAAAGAAGTCACCTTGGCAAAAGATGATCAGATCGTGTTTTATCAGCCGGTAACTTATACCGTCATGACCCAGGATGGCT
>CAZZJD010000327.1:0-2610 GCA_964654305.1 uncultured Chitinophagaceae bacterium | reverse complement strand
GCGCGGACGAACCACGAGACCGACGGCTTCGTGAAGATTCTCGAGGACACCGCGACGCGCCGCGTCGTCGGTGCGCACATGATCGGCGTCGGCGTCGGCGAGATCATCGGCGAGGTCTGCGTGGCGATGGAGTTCGGCGCCACCGCCGAGGACATCGCCCGCACCTGCCACGCGCACCCGACCATGACCGAAGCCGTGCGCGAGGCGGCGAAGGGCGTGGATGGCTGGACGATGCAGGCTTGAGTTGGCGTCATCCTCGGCTCGCGCAGAGCGCGAGTCGGGGTTCCAGGCCCGGCGGCATCTCTCGACTGGATCCCCGCCGCGCCTTCGGCGCGTCGAGGATGACGGAAATGGGATTTCAGCGCGCGTAGCCGGCGCGGCGTTTGCGTTCGACGCTGGAGGGGATGCGCAGGCTTTCGCGGTATTTCGCGACGGTGCGGCGCGCGATGTCGATGCCGCTTTCGCGCAGGATTTCGACGATGCGGTCATCGGAGAGGATGTCCGCCGGCGTTTCGGCCTCGACGAGCTTCTGGATCTTGCGGCGCACGGCCTCGGCCGAGTGGGTCTCGCCGCCCGCCGTGGACTGGATCGCGGCGGTGAAAAAGTACTTCATCTCGAACACGCCGCGCGGCGTGGCGATGTACTTGTTCGAGGTCACGCGCGAGACGGTGCTTTCGTGCATCTCGATCGCGGTGGCGATCATCTTCAGGTTCAGCGGCCGCAGGTGCTCGACGCCGTGGGCGAAGAACGCGTCCTGCTGGCGCACGATTTCCTTGGCGACCTTGAGGATCGTGCGGGCGCGCTGATCCAGGCTCTTGATGAGCCAGTTGGCGTTCGACGCACATTCGGAGACGAACTGCTTGTCCTTCTCCTGCTTCGCCGATTTCGAGATCTGCGCGTAGTACCGCTGGTTCATCAGCACGCGCGGCAGCGCATCGCTGTTGAGCTCGACGTGCCAGGAGCCGTCCGGAGCCGGACGAACATAGACATCGGGGACGACCGTTTGGGAGGGCGCGCCGCCGAACGCCGCTCCGGGTTTCGGCGTGAGCGCGCGGATTTCGGCGATCATGTCCTCGAGGTCGTCGCGCGAGACGCCGCACGCGGCCTGCAGGCGCCCCAAATCGCCTTTGCCGAGTAGATCGAGGTGGCCGATGAACGCTTCCATCGCCGGGTCGAAGCGGTTGCGCTCTTTCAGCTGCAGCGTCAGGCACTCGGCGATCGAGCGGGCCATGATGCCAGTGGGATCGAAGCCCTGCATGCGCGTGAGCACGGCGAGCACGTCGGTTTCGGCGCAGCCCAGCGTCATCGCGACATCGAGCGGCTCGGCGCGGCAATAGCCCCAGTCGTCGACCTGGTCGATCAGCGCCGCGCCGATCAGCCGTTCCTTGGCGGTGAAGCCCGCCGCCGACATCTGCGCTTCCAGGTGCTGGGCGAGCGAGACGTCTTCGGTGAGCGTGTCCTCGAAGCCGGGGAGATCGTCGAGCGACTTGCCTGAGCCGGCCTTGGACCAGTCCGTGAGGGGCGCGGCGCCGGCGTCGGCGCGGTCGCCCGCGGACATGTCGGGATGCAGGCTTTCGAGATCGGCGTCGAGATGGTCGGCGGCGGCGAAAGGCGCATCGTCGCCGGCGTCGCCGGCGCTCGCCTCGTCGCGGGCCGGGGCCTCGTCGTCGGCGGGGCGCTCGAGAAGCGGGTTGCGTTCGAGTTCTTCGTCGACGAACGCGGCGAGCTCGGTGGACGAGAATTGCAGCAGCTTGATCGCCTGCTGCAGTTGCGGCGTCATCACCAGGGACTGGCCCTGGCGCATCTCCAAGCGGGGGGTCATCGCCATCGGCGGCCTCCGCTACGACGCGAACCGCTGACCGAGATAGACCTTCCGCACCGCGTCGTTCGACTTGATGGCTTCCGGGGACCCTTCGAACAGCACCTCGCCATCGAAAATGATGTAGGCGCGGTCGACGATGTCGAGGGTCTCGCGGACGTTGTGATCCGTGATCAGGATGCCGATGCCGCGCGCCTTGAGGAAGGCGATGAGGTCGCGGATGTCGGAGATCGCGATCGGATCGATGCCGGCGAAAGGCTCATCGAGCAGGATGAAGGACGGACGCGCGGCCAGGGCGCGCGCGATCTCGACGCGGCGGCGTTCGCCGCCCGAGAGCGCCGTCGCAGGCTGGGTCCGCAGATGCTCGATGCGCAGCTCCTGGAGGAGGGACTCGACCGCTTCCTTGCGGCGGGTTTTGTCCGGTTCCGTGAGCTCGGCGATGCTCATCACGTTCTCTTCGACGGTCATGCCCCGAAAGATCGACGCTTCCTGCGGAAGGTAGCCGACCCCGAGCCGCGCCCGCTGGTACATCGGCAGACTCGTGACGTCCTGGCCGTCGATTGAGATCTGCCCGTAATCCACCCGAATGAGCCCCGTGATCATGTAGAAGCAGGTGGTCTTGCCTGCTCCGTTGGGGCCCAACAAACCGACCACTTCGCCGCGCTTAAGGGTGAGAGACACCCCTTTGACGACGTTGCGACCTCGATACGACTTCCCGATCTTGGTCGCCGCCAGTCCCGCCGATGTCTCGACGGTTGGAACGGCCGCCGTTCGGCTCATCGCGCCCTCAG
>CAZZJD010000326.1:0-2621 GCA_964654305.1 uncultured Chitinophagaceae bacterium | reverse complement strand
AACCATTCAAAACAATCTTTAAAAACAGATGAACTATTTAAATCTTCTTCACTAATGAAATCGACTGCAAACAATGGGATGATTCCGACTAAAGAACGAACCATGATCGGCAGTCTTTCCCCGCTCTTCAAAAGCAATATATCGTAAAAAAACCCATCTTGATCATTCCATAAACCGACTTCTTTTGCTTTTCCAGCATGTATCGCAGAGCCAATATAGACAAAATGTTCAAATAATTTCACAGCAAGAGAGGCATATTCTTTATCTTCTTTGGCCAACTCCAAAGCAATTCTCATCAATTTTAAACAAAAGAATCCAACCCAACCAGTTCCATCCGATTGTTCAATCGATCCTATCGAAGGATCAAGTCTATTGCGATCGAATATCGTGATATTATCTAAACCTAAAAATCCCCCCTCGAAGATATTATTCCCTTGAGAGTCGACCCGATTAACCCACCAAACAAAATTAATCATCATCTTATGGAAGCACCGCTTCAAGAAATTAAGATCTTTTTTTCCAGTTAATTTTTCTTCTAGTTGATAAATTGTATAGCAGGCCCAAGCCTGTACAGGTGGATTCAATTCAGAAAATTCCCATTCATAAGCTGGAATTTGTCCATTAGGATGTTGAAACTGATCGAACATCAAAAGCCAAACCTGCTCTTTTGCAAATTGAATATCTAAATAAGCATACGCTATGGCATGAAAAGCTAAATCCCAAGCTGCAAACCAAGGATATTCCCATTTATCTGGCATGAGTAAAATCCTCTTAGAAACTAAATGCCTCCAATGGATATTTCTTTTTAAAGACCTTTGAGGAGGAGGTAAATTTTTCCCTTTATCTCCTGTGATCCAAGCTTGAACATTATAATGGTAAAATTGTTTAGACCAAATCAATGAAGACCAAGCGGCTCGTTGAATTTTTCTCTCTTCTTCTGACAATTTTTTTTCTTGGATAGAGTCATAAAATTCTTCCACATCCTTGAGCCGCTCTTTTTTTATTTCTTCAAGCCCGTTAAAAGGATTTCTTAAAGGTTGATCGGAAAACCGAAACCAAAAAGTTTTAGTCTCATGCGGAAGAAATTTTTGACTGCGAATCAAATGTGCTGCCTTACTTCCCACTTTTTTTTTGTTAATCGTTTCTTTTTGAAAGATCACATAATCATGAAATCCATCTTTAACATAAGGAGTCTCATTGGGCTGCTGATAAATTTTTTGATTATTTGTATTATTATCTGTAAAGATCACTTCTGAACTTTCCTTAGAATAAAAATATCTTTTTCCAATCGAATAATAGAAATTGATGAATGGAATGCGCATATTTTGAGGTTGTTCGAAATAGATCGCCCCATGCTCTTCATCATATTGCATTTGAAGATGTTTTTCATTTGGGTCCCAGCTCCAAGTATTTCTTAAGGTTATTTGCGGCAATAGGGAAAGTTCTTTTTCTTCCTCGCAATGATTCGTACAAGTCAGGCAAAAGGCTAAATCTTGATGATTGATTTTCATCGTTTCAATCGAAATTTCAAAAAACCGCTTTTTTAAAAATTCCTCTGTATCCTCTATTTCGAATTCTTGTTCGGATTTAGCTCGCCCTTGATTGGCTTCTAAAATTTTTTGGTAAGGAAATTCATCAACGGGATAAAAATACCGATAACGCATGTAAGCATGCGAGGGTAGATTGTCCTCATAAAAATAGACTTCTTTGACATCTTCTCCATGATTACCTTCAGAACCATTCACGCCATAAAGTCTTTCCTTTAAAATTGGGTCTTTACCATTCCAAAAGGCAAATGATAAGGCCATGATTTGGTAGCGATCAGATACCCCTGCAATCCCATCTTCGCTCCAACGATACGCTTTTGATCGTGCCAAATCGTGGGGAAAGTAGTTCCAAGCTTCTCCATCTTGACTGTAGTCTTCTCTTACAGTGCCCCAAGAACGCTCTGATACATAAGGGCCCCAAAGGTGCCATTTTGGAACGTGTTCATGGGAAGCATCCATCATTCTTAAATGCTCAGAAGTAGAACCCTTTTTCATAAAAAACCCACTTTTAAAATTTATTTTTTAATAACAGATCTTTTTCTAGACTTCAACTAGATAAAAAATCTAAATCTCTTCTAAAAAAACTATTTTTTCTTTTAAAATATTCATTTTGAAAATCATTTTTAGGGAAAAATCATGAATAAAACAGTTGTTGTAGGGCTTTCTGGAGGGGTCGATTCTTCTGTTGCCGCTTACCTTTTAAAAAAACAAGGGTATCAGGTGATCGGGTTATTCATGAAAAATTGGGAAGATGATGAATTTTGTCCTAATGAAAAAGATTATCAAGATGTCGTTGCTATTGCAGAAAAACTCGAGATCCCCTTTTATTCTGTTAACTTTGTAGAAGAGTATAAGAAAAATGTGTTTGATCATTTTATAAAAGAATTAAAACTTGGGTTTACTCCTAACCCAGACATTCTTTGCAATCGAGAAATCAAATTTGCCTATTTTTATGAAAAGGCTAAAAGTTTAGGCGCAGACTTTATTGCAACAGGTCATTACGCCAAAGTTTTACAAGATGGGCTTTTGAGAAAATGTAAAGATCAAAATAAAGACCAAACTTACTTCTTATAC
>CAZZJD010000325.1:0-2623 GCA_964654305.1 uncultured Chitinophagaceae bacterium | reverse complement strand
AAGGTCTGTCGTTTAAATGCGAATTACATGGTACTCACAGTGCCACGTTGATCTCGTTGCATTTGTAATCGAACGATAATCATATCCACAGCTTTTCGATCTATGGTAATGCTCTAATTTTGAGACAAATATTTCGGCATGAGAATTTCTACTCTTTTGGTTGCGGTCACTCTGGCATTATATTCTGATACCCTTCGCGCTCAATCACCCGTTCCACTTCAATGGAACGAGACCCAATTGAACTGCATCCGCAAGCACGTTGCACGACCTACGGTGCATGCGCGCAATCTCTTCCACTGCTCCCTTTCGATGTACGATGCATGGGCGGTATATGACCCCATGTCAGAACCCTTCTTGCTCGGAAATACCTGGGGAAATTTCAATTGTCCGTTCAATGGTATCACCATCCCCACCAATGAAGCAGAACGCCGCGCAGCCCAAGAAGAAGCTATGAGCTACGCCATGTACCGCACGTTGAAACATCGCTATCTCTCCGGCGCACCTGCGGCCAACTACCTCACCATTCTGGGCTATATCGAGGCTCAGATGGACAGTCTCGGATATGATGAAAACATCACCTCGACAGATTACAGCGATGGAGATCCTGCTAAACTCGGCAACTACATCGCTGCAAAAATTCAGGAGTTCGCGTTGCAAGATGGATCCAACCAACAATACAATTACGCGAATCAATATTACACCCCCATCAATGGCGTGCTCGCTGCGCAGTATCCGGGCAACCCCTATTGTGAAGATCCCAATCGCTGGCAGCCGCTATATCTCAGTGTCTGTACCGATCAGAGCACACCGCCCAACATAATACCGTGCTCACCCACAGAAGGCACCCCTGCGCTATCTCACGAGTGGGGCAATGTCATCCCTTTTTCCTTGCGCGCAGATCAGGCCACTGATCACTACCGCGATGGCAACCTTTATCGCACGTATCTCGATCCGGGAAGTCCGCCATATCTCGACACTCTCAGCTGGAGTGACCATACCACCAGCATGTACAAATACGGCTTTGTGATGAATATCATCTGGCACAGTTTCCACAACAATGACGATGGTGTGATGATTGATGCATCGCCCAACAGCGTGGGTGGTTTGAACTTCACCGATGTGAGTCAATTGCCACAATCTTTCGAAGACTATCAAAACTTTTACAACCTGATGGAAGGCGGTGTTGATGATCCCGGGCATACCATCAACCCTGCGACCGGCGCACCTTACGAAGTACAGATGGTGCCGCGCAAAGATTTCACCCGAGTGCTCTCGCAGTATTGGGCCGACGGACCAAGTTCTGAAACACCACCCGGTCACTGGTTCAAACTTTTCAATGATGTCAGCAGCAATCCATTGCTTCAAAAACGCTGGATGGGACAAGGGGAAATTCTTGACGATATGGACTGGTACGTGCGGGGCTACTTCACTGTGGGCGCCGGGGTGCATGATGCAGCCATTGCTTGCTGGGGAGCGAAAGGATATTACGATTACACCCGTCCGATCATGGCCATACGTTGGATGGGATCCCGCGGACAATGCACCGACAGCACCCTTAGCAACTATCACCCTGCGGGTTTACCGCTCATTCCCGGATATATTGAAGTTGTTGGGGAGAACGACCCGCTGGCACTTGCCGACCCTACGGCGATCAATAAAATCAAAGTGTTTTCATGGCGCGGCCCGGTGGCTGCAACCGGTGAAGATGGTGCGGGCTGGTTGCTGGCAGAGCGCTGGTGGACCTACCAGGCCGCAACGTTTGTGACCCCGCCGTTTGCCGGATATTACTCAGGCCACTCAACATATTCGCGCACTGCAGCCGAGATCATGACCTTGATTACCGGCGATGAATACTTCCCCGGAGGAATGGCAGAATATGATGCGCCACCCGGATATCTCATTGCCGACAGTGGACCATCGGTAGAAGTGAAACTGCAGTGGGCCACGTACCGCGACGCTTCTGATCAGTGCAGTTTGTCGCGCATCTACGGCGGTTTGCATCCGCCTCAAGACGACATACCCGGCAGAGTAACGGGCCTCATAGTTGGGCCGCAGGTGGTGGATAAAGCCAATGCATTCATTCTGGCGAATTTGTTTGGGTGCATCGATACCCTCGCATGCAACTTCAATCCACTCGCAGATAGCGCTGACGCGAGTTGTGTGTATCCCGGCTGCAACCAACCCACCGCGTGTAATTATAATCCGCTTGCGGGATGTGATGATGGAACTTGTGAACTAACCTCCGGCTGCACTGATAACCTAGCTTGTAATTTCGACTCTCTCGCTACCTGTGATAATGGATCTTGCATTCTACCGGATGGATGTACTAACATAAATGCTTGCAACTATGACTCACTCGCTACTTGCGATAACGGATCATGCATTCTACCGGATGGCTGCACTGATATAAGTGCCTGTAATTATGACTCACTTGCCAACTGTGATAACGGCGCTCGCGATATCACTGGCGGCGACGATAGGCGTTGCAGAACCCCAGGTGACCACGGCAACGGGATTGACGGTGATCGTGGTGTCATCCGTGATTGCCGCAGTGGTGTCCAGGCTGTTGCCCGCAACATCCTTGAGATCGGCAAGGGCATTGACCTGAAGCCGGAGGGTTCCG
>CAZZJD010000324.1:0-2630 GCA_964654305.1 uncultured Chitinophagaceae bacterium | reverse complement strand
AAAAATAAAACTACAAACGAAGAATACATTATTTCAAAAGTTGGCGACTCGGTATTCTATAGGATTGACCTACAAAAATTCAAGATTCAAAAGTGTTTTGATGTTCTGCGTAAATCCATGCAGATCTATTGTTTTGTTAATGAAAAAGATTACACCCATGAAGCCATAATGAATAAAGACAGTATATTTTTCATTTTCAATTACGCTAACGGTCAATTAGTAAAAAGTAAACATATCAATTCTACTTCCGTTGAAAATGCTGCCTACCACCCAACTCTAGACCTGTATGCCAAGTGGTTGCCTGATAAAAAAACATGTCAAATCATCCGGCTTAAGAATGATTCGATTGCATCCTCTTTAAATACAGAAAAGTTCAGTAGTGACTCTATAAATTGTGTTGCCTCAAAGTTCAGTACAAAAGGCGACTATTTAGCCATATCTTCTTCTCATTCGTTGGTAATTTATGATGTACTCACTGGCAGAGTTGTCTTTTCGCTTAATGAAGAAATACATCAGTTTGAATTTACAAGATTTATTGCAGGTAAAGAATATGAATATCTTGTGTTAGCAACAGGAAATTCTAGTTTGAAGATAATTGATATGAAGACATGCAAGATAGTTGCCCAATATAAGAAAGATAATATTGTGGAGTCGAACACAATAAAATTCAGTCGTTCTGGAAAGTTGTGTGTATTTAACGACGGGTATACTCAGTTGGTATTATTTGATTTAGAGCATTTTAATGAGTGGTATCGGATCGATGTAAATGATTATTTAATGGATTTTAATTTTGATAATTCAACCGACCAAAATTTGGTTATTGGTGTTGGGAATGGAGAGGTATTGCTGGTTGACTATTTAATAAAATCAATAAAATATAAAATAAGAGCTCATCGTGATTATGTATACAATGCTTTTTTCATAAACAATGGGAAGTATCTATTCAGCACAGGGAATGACTTTAAATCAAATTTAATTGACGTCAATAGTGGAAAAATAAAATATTCCCTCTACTTTCATGATAATGGTGATTGGTTGGTCATTGACCAGCACAGTCGTTTCGACGGTACCCCCGGCGCCATCGAAAAACTCTATTTTGTCTGCGGTCTGGAAGTAGTCGAACTGGGCCAGTTGAAAGATTCGCTCTGGGTGCCCGGCCTGGCCGAAAAAATCATGCGCGGTGATTCGATTCTTATCAACGACAAGCGTGCGCCCAAGCTCAGTGAACTGAATATTTGTAACCTCACGCCGGTGGTAGAGGATGTGAGCGACCCCAAAACTCCCAACCTACTTCGTTTCAAAATAACGCCCCGCAACGGTGGCTTGGGCCAAACAGAAGTTTACATCAATAACAATCTGACCTACACTTACCAGCCGGAGCAATTGGAAAATAAAACTGAGAAAAAGCAGCCCGTCTACTATCTCAATCTCCATACAGACACCCTGCAACATTTCCTGGCCGGCAACAAATCAACAAAAAATCCGATTCTCGTTAAATCAAAAGCGAAAGGATCGGGTATTTATGGCCGTGGGATCGAAGTGGGTGTCAGCAATGATTTGGATAAAGAACCCTCGCCGTCGTTTTACGGGGTGTTCATCGGGGTGAATAATTATGGGAATGTCAACGGAGATAATCCATACCGCTACCGGAATTTAAACATGGCGGTAAAAGATGCGGATGATCTCGCAGATGCCGTGGAGGTTACGGCAAAAAATCTGTTCAAAGATAGTATCCATGTGTATCGTATTACCGACAACGACTCGTTGCAGCCTACCAAACAGCAGCTTCAAAAAACACTGGAGGAGATTGGTCGTAAGGCGAAAGCCAGTGATGTATTGTATATTTTCTTTGCGGGTCATGGCGATGTGAAACAACTGGAAGGCGAGCAGCAGATCCGTTTCATGTTACAGGAGGCCGACAAGAATAATCCGGTTAACTACAGCTTTGGCTTAAAGGATCTGATGGAGTGGTGCAAGCCATCGAAGATCAGGGCACAGAAGCGGGTATTTGTGTTTGATGCTTGTCATAGCGGGAAGTTTTCACAGGAGTTTGCGATGGGCAGAGGCGATGAGGAGGGTACGCGTATTCGTCAGCTGGATAAGCTGAAGGACAAGAACGGGATGATGATCCTGGCGGCCTCGGCGGATAATGAGAGTGCTTATGAGGATGAGACCTTAGGGCAGGGGGTGCTGACCTATCATTTGTTACAGGTGATGCAATCGCAGCAAAAAGATACGCCATTGATCGTGCGGGATTGGTTTGATGAAACCATCCGGTTGGTGGAGGAGTATGCCCGCATCAATGAGAAGAAACAGCATCCGAACAGTTTTGGGGATGGCCGGTTTGAGGTAGGGAATGTGAACGAGGGCGTAAGACAGGCGATCAAAATCACGCCGCCGAAGGCCAGAATAGGAACTTGTGTGCTTTCGCCGGTAAATGATGAAACCGAAGCAATGTATCCGGATTTAGAAGGAAAATTGAATCAGTATTTACAAAACATGGGTCGGGGAGGCACCTTGGTATATTCAGCATTGGAATCCAAGGCTTACTCGATTAAAGGAACCTACTCGCTTTCGAAAAATAAACTCCAGATACGATACAGATTGTTTTTAGGGAATCAACAACAGGG
>CAZZJD010000323.1:0-2633 GCA_964654305.1 uncultured Chitinophagaceae bacterium | reverse complement strand
GCTTGCCGCAGGTCGCTTCCGGTTTGAATCGAAACCGTGACGCCCCCGTCAATTTTGTGATAATACCACAACTCATGCGCCTTCCCAAGATTTCCCTGCTGCTCCTCCTTTATTTCCCAGATCTTTCCCAACCCCTTGCCGGCGAATGGGATCCCAAAATGGAACCACCCCTTGGACTCACTCTTCCCCTCGTCGTCACCAACAATCGCGTCGCTTTGGGAGAGGACATCCTCCTTGCTCCCAATAAGATTCTTCCATCGGGCACCGTTCTCCGGACCATCTTCCGCCCTGTCACCCAAGCCGAGGGGGAAAAAAAAACAAAAAAAGGCGTCGATGAAGACTCCTTTTCCCGCGAAATCCCCAAGGTCACCAAAACCGAGTTAATGACGGCCACGGAGCGCAAAGCGCTTCAGCGCGCCTACGAAACTGTTTGGACCAATCCCATCGAGTTTCGTGCCAACCTCGAGACCGACTATCCAAACCGACTCCGCCTGGTCCTCGAACCTCCTTCTGGGGTTACGACCCCGCCCGTGGAAATTCCCGACTTTCCTGACGGACTCCTAGTTGCCGGGAAACCTGCCCCCTATGTCCTCTGTGTCCTCAAAGAAAGTCGAGGTCAAAAAGCCGGCTTCATGGGTGGAGACGTGCTTCTTCAAGTGGCCGGCCAACCGGTCGGGGAAACCGTCGCCGACTTCGACCGGGCCTACTCCCAAGCCCGCGAGGAAGCTGCTAAAAAAAGAGAGCCGCTCCGTGTGAGGGTAAAACACCCCAATGGGGCTACCGAAACGCTCGCCGTCCGCATCCCCCCTTCTTGGAATTCAACGTTCGAGGAATAATCAACCCTAAGTCAAATGGACGCTCTCGACTGAGCGTACCGCACCTTGACCGAGCAAACTTTCGACCCGGCCAAGAAACGGACCCGGCTCATCCGTCAGATATATTCTTAACTCCCCTTTTTCCCGAATCTCGGACTCCGTTGGCTTCAACGATTCAGCACAGGCCTTGGAGGAATCCACCAACTTCACGCCAGACCCCAGAACCCTTTGCAGCACATCCTTGAGAAGCGGATAGTGGGTGCAGGCCAACACGCAAACTTCAACTCCTTCTTGGATGAGCGGTTGCAGGTATTCCCTCGCCACCCTCTCCGTGACTTCATGAGTCAGCCACCCCTCCTCCACCAAAGGAACAAAGAGAGGTGTGGCTTTGGCCACGACCCGCAACCCAGGGCGGGCCTGGACCAAAGCTGCCTGATAAGCCCCACTGGCGATCGTGGCACTCGTTCCGATCACCCCCACTGCTCCCTTGCCCAGAGCCAGCAGCGCCGCCTGAACTCCTGATTCAATCATCCCATGGAGAGGAATTCCCGCCGAAGCCCCGATCCGATTCACCGCCAACGCGGATGCGGTGTTACAAGCGGCCACGATCCGATCGACACCTTTGCGTTTGAGAAATTCGATAATTTCCCGGCTGTAGGCTTCGACCATTTCCGCTGATTTGTTTCCATAGGGAACCCTGGCTGTGTCTCCAACGTACAAAATGTCCCGCTGGGGGAATGCCGCCCGCAAGGCTTGAACCACCGTTAACCCACCGATTCCGGAATCAAAAACTCCCAGGGGCATGGCTAATCGACTTTCTTCGCTGGCTGAACAGGGAGTGCACGCCGCACCTCACTCTCCGTGGAGTTGGTGGGTGACACCAGGTTGGTGGCCGTGGCCCCATGGATCGACGGCACGGAACGATTCGAACCGGTTTCCTTGCTGCGAAACCCCGGTACGGTTTCAAGGTTCATCACCGGGCGTAATTGTGGGGTCGATGCAGGGACGGCATTTGTCGACTCCAACGTCAGACGTGAAGGACCGGTCATCGTCTCCTGGGATTTTCGGTATGCCATGATTCCCTTAAAAATCCATTCCGCGACCTGTTGCCGATAAGCCTCCGTTCTCAATAACGAGGCTTCCCTTGGATTGGACAAGAACCCCCCTTCCACCAAAACGCCGGGAGCATGCGCCAATCGGAGAACCTTGAATCGAGCTTTCTTGAGCCCGCGGTCGGAGGGAGCGTTGGTTTTGGCCAAGACGGCGGTACGGTGAATCGCCTGGGCGAGAAGAAAGTTGTGGTGGTCAAAATCGTTTCCCGGCCAAACCTCATCTTCATCGCCGACAAAAGACCCCCCCGAGGAGGTGGAAGGCCCGTACTGCGGGGAGACCAAGTACGTTTCCCACCCGTCGGTGCTCCGATCATAATCCTCGTTGAAATGGATGCTGACGAAAATGTAACCGGGATGATCGCTCGCCCGCGCCGACCGATCCCCATGGTCCACATACCGATCTTTGGTCCGGGTTAACACCCACGGGACCCCCGCATCATCCAACAACCGGACCAGCCGCCGAGCCACATCCAGGTTGGCTGTCTTCTCACTCAAACCCCGGGCCGCTCTTGTTCCCTCGTCTCCCCCGCCGTGGCCGGGATCCACCACCACCCCCTGTACCGAACGTTTGGGAGTTTCCACATTGGGTCGCAACAGCGGCTCGAAGGTTTTGCCCAAATCCAAGCGGGACACCAACGTGACCTCGTCCTGCTGGCGAATGGAATGATTTAGCCAGTAGCGAGCTCCTTTCCATTTCATCTCCCGA
>CAZZJD010000322.1:0-2634 GCA_964654305.1 uncultured Chitinophagaceae bacterium | reverse complement strand
CGGAGCCATGCTGGAGCAGAAGAGCTGGGTGTTTTATCTGGATTATTTTCGATTGATTATTATTGTTTTATTTCTTTCAACTCTCAATATACCGGTTTATATACCGTTAACTTTTTGCATAATTCTCCTGTCTGTTATATTGGTTTTCAGAACAGCGAAGAAGTATTATCAAAGTATTTTGTATCAGCAGGGTGTTATTTCGCCTCCAGCGCCTGTGTAATCCGTTCATTCAAATCCTGCAAATGCATACGGGTCATACTGTCTGTAACCGCCGGTAATGTCGCACTGATTTCGGTTTTCAAACTGCGCAGGTTTCCCTTCACAATAGAGTAGATATCTGAATTTTTGGTGGATAAGGCCGGACCGCTTTGAATAAAGAAAGACATAGTGGGAGCTGAGGCTGCAGCGGAAGATGGCAGCAGACTGATCAATCTTTCTGTGTAGGTCTTTTGCAGACTTCTCCGGTAGATATCTACCGGAGTTTTTGCTTTCAGTTCTGTAAATATCATGGATCTTACCTGATTGAGCATTTCATTTGCAGTATAGGCATCCTTACCCAACTGTGTTTCCATGTCAAATAGTTTATTGAGGGTGGAAGTACTTAGCAGTTTCTGTAAGATATTTTCTTGTCGGTTACTGATTACCGTTAGTGCTGATAGTCCTGTTTTGTTAAATATTTCCTGGTTAATCAGCCATTTGGGCGTGATGAAGAGTTGACGGTTGATAAATGCCAATGCCTCCTGCTGTATTTTTTTAGGGGTAAATTCATAAACACGGCCGGGTTCATCATTCATCTTAGGAGTTTCATAAATGCCGCCGATATTTTTAGCCGCATGTCCGAGGTATCGTCCATACTGAGAAACCACCTGATTATACATCTCATCCAATAATCCATAACCCTCATTTGGTTTTTTTGTCCAGGCGACCAGATTGGGTAAAATACGTTGCAGATTTTTAATTCCGTAGGCACCGGCTTTTACGGCATCATTACCCAGATCCTCATTCTGCGAACGTGGATCATCGGGATTAATCTCTGTTCCAAACCAAAGTCTTTTATTCCTTAATCTATCCGTGGTGATTATTTGTAAAGTCGCTGCTTCTTCCGTCGCGTTGGCATAATCCGGCATCCAGCGGTATCCCCATTCAACGGCCCATTTGTCATAGTCGCCGATGCGAGGGAATAATCCTTTTCTAGTGATTTTATCTTCGGGCTGTGCCACATAATTGAAGCGAGCATAATCCATGATGGAGGGCGTATGTCCGTTGGCTTCCACCCATAATCTGTTCCGTAAACTGTCAACCGGTACTGTGGAAGACGAACCGAAATTGTGCCTTAATCCAATGGTATGTCCCACTTCGTGAGCGGAAACAAAACGGATCAGTTCTCCCATGAGCGCATCATCAAAAACCATTTTCTGAGCATCGGTATCAGTGGGTGCGCACTGGATAAAATACCAGTTGCGCAAAAGCTCCATCACGTTATGATACCAGTTGATATGACTTTCCATGATTTCGCCGCTGCGGGGATCGTGTACGTTGGGGCCACTTGCGTTTTGAACATCTGAAGGTTTATACACAATCGCACTGAATCGCGCATCTTCCAAGCTCCAGGTGCTGTCTTCCTGCGGTGTAGGGGCAAGTTTGCCGAAAATGGCGTTTTTAAATCCAGCCTGTTCGAAGGCGATCTGCCAGTCGTTTACGCCCTGTATCAGATAAGGCACCCATTTTTTTGGGGTTGCCGGATCGATGTAATAGATGATGGGTTTTTTAGGCTCAACCAAAATACCCTTTTTGTATTTTTCAATGTCTTCATCTTTAGGCTCAAGCTTCCATCTCACCGCCATTTGAATTTCTTTTACTCCCTGAGGATTGGCATCGAAGTCGGTGTAGTCGCGGGTGAAATAGCCCACTCTCGGATCGAAATACCGGGGGCGGGATGGAGTTGTTGGAAGCAGCAGTAAGGAACTATTGAGTTCAAGGGTAAAAGCAGAAGGACCATAGCCGAAAGCCCCGCCGGGGGTACCTCCCTTACCATAGGTCTTTACTGTTTTGATTTCCATATTGATGGGATAGGATTTGATGGTATTGATGTAAGATTTATCAATTTGCAGACCGCCGAGTTGTAAAGATGTCTTTACTCTTGGATTAAAGAACAGTACTTCATTGTCGTTGTTAATGAATTCCGTTGCGTCTACTACATAGGATTTTGGGGCAGAAGAGTCTTTCCCGTAACATTTAATCTCAAATGTTTGCATGATGGGCTGCAGATTGGAATTAACAACTGCCTTATACATGCCGTTTTCATCACTGCCTCTTTGGTCGTAGGAGATACGTTTCAGGAATATTTTATTGTTAGGTCCCATTTCAAACCGGATAACGTTATTATTGATGATATCTCCTGCATAACCGCTGAAGCCGTTGCTCAGACCGGCAGCCGATTTCGAAATTCTTGACACCACCAGCAAATCTCTACCCATGAGTGAGTCTACAATTTCCCAGTACCATTTCTCTTCCACTTTGTGCACGGTAATAATTCCTGTATCGGTGACGGCTTTTTCTGTTATGATTTCCTTGTGGGGCTTAATAGTTGTTTTTACTTGGGATTTTTGGGAACTGACGTCACTCACTGTGCTG
>CAZZJD010000321.1:0-2634 GCA_964654305.1 uncultured Chitinophagaceae bacterium | reverse complement strand
AAAATCATTAACTCTGTTGACGCAATGTTAATGGGTGAGTGTCTAAGCAAAGACATCAAGCCCGACAGCGAAACAGCACCACAAAGTATCAAAGACGCTCTTTCACATTACTTTCAAATATTTGAAGGTAAATTGACAAATATTTCCCCTAAAGAAAGAAGTAAACTTGCCGAGAACATAGGTTTTGTAGCGACTGGCCAAAAGACAAATCCGAATTACGCGATTTTTGACAAAGGGGAAGGTCAATCACCCGCAAGACTTCACGATACGATTCTCTCAATTAGAAAATCTAACAAACTCCGAATTCCATTTGTTCAAGGTAAATTTAATATGGGCGGCACGGGTGTTTTCCGGTTTTGCGGTGAAAAAAATATCCAGTTGGTAATCTCTAAGAGAAATCCGGCCATCGCCCAACACGAAAGTGACCCGATGAGAGAATTTTGGGGCTTTACAGTTATTAGACGTGATGATCCAAGTCAAGGTGCTCGCAGCTCAAACTACAAATACTTAGCTCCACACAGCCAGATACTGTTTTTTCCTGCAGACGAATTACCAATTCTTCCAAGTGCCTATCCTGAACCCTACGGCAAGAATATGCAATGGGGAACCTATATAAAGTTCTTCGAATATAAAATTGGGCCAGGACTTAGAACCAATATCTTATTTGACCTATACAATAAGCTATCGGTCTTAATACCACATATTGCTCTCCCTGTTAGGCTTTATGAACGTAGGAAAAACTATTCGGGAAATTCTTTTGAAACCGTTCTTTCCGGCCTATCAGTTCGTGTAGATGAAGACCGCTCCGATAATATAGAAGATAATTTTCCTACGTCTGGTTCAATGACGGTGAGTGGGCAAAAAATGAAATATTCAATATATGCCTTCAAAAAGGGAAAGCACGAAAAGTTCACTAAAGACGAAGGAATTGTTTTTACGATTAACGGCCAAACTCACGGGTATCTTTCCAAGGCCTTTTTCAATAGAAAGGGAGTTGGGATGAACTACTTGGCGGACTCTATACTTGTGATTCTCGATTGCTCCGAAATAGATGGCAGAGAAAGAGAAAATTTATTTATGAATAGTCGAGACCGACTAAGTACTTGTCCATTGAAAACTGAAATAGAGAATGAATTAGAAGATGTTTTAAAAAAACATCCAGGTTTGGGAATTCTCAAAGACAAAAGGAGAAAAGAAGAAATTGAATCTAAACTTTCCGATCAACAGCCATTAGCCGACATCCTTCAGGACATTCTAAAAAAATCTCCTACCCTTTCCCGACTTTTTGTTCAAGGGATGAAGCTAAGCAGTCCGTTTAATATGGGAGGTGCATCTCAAACAGAGGAATACGAAGGGAAAGAATTTCCGACAGTTTTTTCCCTCTCTAAAAAGTTCAATCACGACACACCAAAGCAAGCACATCTAAACAGCAAGTTTAGAGTTGAGTATAAGACAGACGTTGCCAATGACTACTTTGACAGAAGCAAAGATCCAGGAACATTCAAACTTTTTGTAAACGGAGTTGAATCAGAAAATAAGGACATAAATCTTTGGAATGGCTATGCGTATTTAAATGCGTTCATCGACAAATCAAAAGTTGGTGACTTAATTCATTTCAGAAGTGAAGTAACAGACGTCAGTCGTGCTCAACCAATAGTTGAAGACTTTTACATTAAAGTTATCGAGCCACTTGCAAAAAAAGAAACGGAAGGAGGTTCACGGAAAAAACCAGCCTCAGACAAGCCAGGTACTGACACTAAAAAGCCAGACGGATTCGCCCTACCAAATATCATTGAAGTTTCCAGGGACAATCGTACAGGACACAGTTGGAAAGATCAAAGTTTCAATGAAGAGTCCGCCTTAATTGTTAAGGGTAGCGAACAGGACGGCTATGACTTCTTTGTGAACATTGATAACATTCACTTACTTTCGGAAATAAAGCCCGCTAAAACTACTGACATACAAGTGTTACAAGCCAAGTATAAGTTCGGACTTGTACTTGTTGGGCTTTCCATTTTAAATGACGACAACAAAAAAGAAAAAGAGGAAGACCAGAATGAAAATAATAATATATTCACAAAAGTTGCTCAAATTTCAAAGGCGATATCTCCAGTAATTATTCCAATGATTGAAACATTAGGAGCGCTTGAGACACAGGATTTGATTGCGTCAATGCCTGAGGAAGCGAATTAACCAGGAATGACGGCACAGCCGGTATCAGCATCTTTGCGTTATGGCTGGAGAAGTGCGGATATAGACAGTTGTACTGGAAGCTCCCATTATTCTTGGACCAACTGGATTTAGAGTTTTTGGTTGGAGGGCACAACGTGATACCGGAATGCCTCATTTTAAATCTTTGGACACGTTTCGTTATGAACGTTCATGCTCCCTTAGGAGACTTCGGATGGAGAAGTGGCACCACAGCAGGACGCTGACCGTTAACACCAATGCCCAATACCAAAAGACATACAACACAGTAATACAATGCCTAAGAACGTAATCGATATACAGACCATATTGACCGAGCGGACAGACTTTCAAGCTGACCGTGTTTTACTGTTGGGACAAGAGACAAAAAAAGAAGAGAAAGCCAAGCCTTCAAATTTTTTAAAATTTCTGTTAGCCAGTTGCACA
>CAZZJD010000320.1:0-2644 GCA_964654305.1 uncultured Chitinophagaceae bacterium | reverse complement strand
ATTTCTTCCTTTAGTAAACTTTCACCCAACTGAGAGGCGCAGGTTCCCGTGCGGGAGAACCGGTCGTAGTTAATAACAATGATGTAAGATATGTTTTTGTTTTTGCGCGCATAGTCAATCATTCGCTGAAACTCCTTACGACCATCCGTTTTTGCACTTTCATAAGTTCCGCCAAAATGTTCCGCAATATTAATGGAATGCTGTTTTGCATATTGCTCACAGTATTTGAGTTGTACTTCCAGACTTCCATTTCCTTGCTTTTGCTCCAGACTGCTTACTCGGGTGTAGATAACACCATCGCGCCCCCTTGTGCTTTTAGCCGAAGCGTATCTTTTGGTAGTTAATTTTTCAAGTTGAGATTGGAGTAGCTGCTTTTTATTCATAAACATTTTTTATAAAATGATAAAATCTGCTCTTAATATCCTTACTCTAATATATTCTGATCATCTTTATTAAGAAGATCAGTTTCAAAAAAGATATCAATGATAATTTCTGAAAATAGTCGCAATTGATCTTCCTCACTTGGAAAGATCATGCTTTCAGAAATATCTTTTTTATATGGTTGATTTAACTTTGATGCATACTCATCATTTAATTTTCCCATTTAAAAACTCATTGCGCTTTAACCCATGGTAAATGGACAAAAAGCAAGAGTTACTGAATAAAGCCGAGATTACCGGTCTTTGTATTTTTTTTGAACTTTTTTAAATGTTAATGATTTGGCGTCATTTGTAGTAATAGTTACTTCTTCGTAATTGCCCATGCCTAAAGCACTCCTGATCTCTTTTGCCTGCGCACCTGTATAAACTTTGTACTCTATACTGTCAATCCTTGTTTTATCCTTCAAAATACTTATTCTTATTTCTTTCAAATTTCCCTTTCTTAATTCTTTTATTACGTACTGCTCATCTTCATTTAAAAATGCCGGAGCCACAATATTCATTAGGCTTTCAGATTCTACAAATTCAGATAAAAAGTATTTCATGGATAGTTTGATGTGCGGCTGATCATAATTGAAGTCAGGATCTCTTGATGTATCTAACTTGTTACCTCTTTGCTCAAATATCTTCCCATCGGCATATATGAGTAAAAAAGCATCTTCGTAATTACAAATGCACCAGTTTAATAACTGTGTAAGATGATTTATTTCCAGTTTTAAGGAATATAAAAGCAATGGATCTTTGAGTACACGCTCTACATAGTCCAGAAGCTCTGTTTCTTCTTCATCAAGTCCGTTTTTCACTTTTTTATTTAAAAGTTGCTGTTGATGTTGCTCCACAATATGCTTAGATAGATCTCGATCATACGCGTCCTTAAAAATATACTCCGCGACAATTTTTGTGTCGGTTACGGTATAACTAATGGCTCTTAAATGATCTAATATGCGCAGCCAAATAAGCTGAGACATGCTGATTTTAATTCCCCAACCTCCTTTTGGGAAAAAGGGCATGAGCCCATATTTACGCCAATACGGGAAGGATTTATATAGTTTATCACCTTTGAAATCCTTCAGATCATCAATGGGTATGATTGGCGAGAATTTATAATACTGGAAATCTTTTAAATCAAACTTTTTACTCTTAGACATTAAATCCAATTTATATAATCAAAAGTAAGATAAAATATCTAACTTTGTAAAAAAACTTTTTTAATATGAAGTCTAAAAGGAAATATCCCCCGAGAATATGTGAGTCTAGATACTGTCGCAAGACATACATTCCAACGGATGCAAGACAGAAGTTTTGTGTTCCTCAATGCCGTATTAATGAGAACAATGATAAAAGGTCAGATGTAGATAAACCTTTCAATGAGGATCGAAAGAAGATAAAGAAAAATGACAAGGTCTTGGAATCTGCATTTATTAAGATGTCACTTAATCAACAAGGTTTTATCAATAAAGACTTTCTTGAATTCGCAGGGTATGATCTTGGAACCTTCTTTGAACAGACAAAAAATACATCTACTGGTAATATGATTTTCTGGAATATTAAATATGGAATTGAGCCTGCTGATCTTTTAAGAGGTTTATTCAAAGTTTATAAAAAATAAATCAATATTATATGCAAATAATACATCAACCAATAAGTATTCAGGAATTGTACTTTAAAAGTCCATTTTCACTTAATACCTTTTCAGGACCCAATATTTCCAAAACTGATTTGCCTCAATATCAAAGCACAATGCCGGATTACACAGCAAGTCTTGAAAGTATTAATGCTAAACCAGAATTAGTTAAACCAACTGGAAGTTACTTTAAAAGTAATATTTTGTTAATTGGGGCCTTTACAGTCCTTATCGGTGTCGGTGCTTATTATTACTACAAGTATCGCCAAACTACTAAAGAGCAAAATAATTATCAATAAGGATAACTCCTTATCTACGGATGTTTATGCTAATTAATGTAAGTCACAATATATAATTATGCCTTTTTACAAATCAATACATATCAATTCTTAAAATATGAACTAGTTTTTATTCGTTGATTTAATAGTTTAAAACCATAAGTAATCTTGCAATAAATAAACATTTTGAAGGCTTCTTATTTTAATTTATAGAGCTTGCATGTTAAATTAGTTGAATCGCCTTCAGTTTATTGGGCTGAATACTAACTTTCAATATAAGTTTATATTTATGTTATTGATTG
>CAZZJD010000319.1:0-2650 GCA_964654305.1 uncultured Chitinophagaceae bacterium | reverse complement strand
TAATTATTGACATATTTAAAGCATAACAAAGCTTTGCTCATCCATCTTTATTTACTTAGATTTGTACTCACTTTGTCGTCATATATCTTTGTGTGCAGACAGGTTTATCTAAAACAAAACTATTTTTGTAAATTATTCAAATGTTTGTTTTTTCACTTTTTTTACGTGATAGTTTTCGCTTAATAGCCTGTTCATTTATTCTCTTACTTGTTTTTTCAGAAAATATTTTTGCACAAACTGCCGGTGACTACAGATCTAAACAAACTGGAGCATGGAATGATGTGAACACCTGGCTGGTTTATACAGCTGGTGCTTGGATAAATGCATCATCAACCCCTACTTCTTCCAACGGAGCTATTGAAATAGTTTCCGGACATACAGTAACAATTACCACTACTGTTACGATTGATCAAACTACAGTTAGTACAGGGGCTATTTTAGAACTTACTGGAGGCACATTAAATCTGAACAATGGTACCGGAAACGATTTAATTATAAATGGCACATATATACGTTCTTCAATTAGTACAACTATTGCCTTAGGAGCCGCTCAAATGATTGTAGGGGATGGAGGGATATATGAACATAATGTTGCCGGAGGTTCTATTCCTATAATAACTTGGGCAAATGGTTCAACACTTAAAATTAGGCAAAGCATAACCAGTAATTTAAATCAGACTTTTTGGAATGTTACTCAGGTTGGGGCTAGTGCTACAACGCTTAGCGACGATGCTACAAGTAGAACAATGATAGTCAACAATGATTTCCGTTTAGAAGGAGGTACATTCTATCTTAAAAATGGAGGTCTGGTTGGGGGAACTCATACTTTGCGTGTCAAAGGAAATTTCATTCAGACAGGAGGAAATTTTGGCTGGAACTCTAATTCGCTTGACAATACAAGTATTACAAATATATATATTGAAAGAAATTTAATTATTTCGGGTACTGGTGTATGGGATGGGAGTGTAAGTGCATCACAGTGTGCGTCCGGCGTTTTTTTTGATGGAAATGGCGTTGATCAGACATTCAGCACGATCATCCCCCACCAGGCAACAAGAGACCGTTTTTATTACAAATCTCCGGGCGGGCCAAGCGGCTTGCATGAAATATACAATGGCACTATCCCTCAATTTACAGTTAATGGCAGCTGTGGCACCTTCCCACCATTCGGATATGAAAGATGGCCTACCTCAGGGACGCTAATAAAAACATTTACAATTAATAATGCTGCAGGAGTTACATTAAGAGACAACAGAAATATAAAAGATACTCTTTATCGTACTAATGGCAGTATCATCCCTGAAACCGTATCTGATATTATTTCCTACTCCACTGGTGCCACTCTGGAATACAACGGATCAGCTGCCATTACCACGGAAAGCGTAGAGTTTCCTGCTTCCAATGGCCCAACCAATCTCAATATCAACAATCCCGGCAGCGTTAATCTGCATACTTCGAGAAGCCTGAATGGAATACTGATATTCAGAGTAGATAACGGCTTACTGAATACAAGCGCCTGCAATGAAGCCACTACTGGCTCGGCTATCATCACATTAAATGATGGCGCCTCTGTAACGGGTGAGGGTAATACACGTTTTGTAAACGGAGTAATCACCAAGATTGGCAATGATGCCTTTACTTTTCCAATTGGAGAAAAACAAAGCAGTACCTATAAATATGCACCCATTCAAATTGCTACTCCTTCTAATGTTGCCGATGCCTATTCTGCCTGCTATAAGGGATCCAACCCAAACCCAACCTATAACACGAATAGCAAAGATGCTACACTTACTACCCCTAATTACGACGTGAGTACCTGTGAATACTGGCATTTCAACAAAGCAGGAACAAGTACAGATGTAAAACTTACTTTGAGTTGGGCATACGGAAGAAGTTGTGCGTTTAAAAAAACAGATTCTTTAGTTGTAACCAACTGGCTGACATTTACTACGCCCGATCAGTGGACCAATCTCTATAACGATGGCAACAACACCTCCGGTCCAGGCCCCACACAAACATTCGGATGGGTAACCTCCAAAGATCCGGTTGCCAACTATGGCACCTTCACACTCGCAAGTCCCACGATGGCAACCTCTACACTGAATGATGCAAACATAATCCTTAAGGGTATTCGAATCAAAAATGCAGATCAACTCAACTGGCAGTTGTCACGCGCCTGTCTCAATGCCGCGGTTTATGTAGAACAGAGCAGAGATGGATTTATTTTTAATAAAATATTTCAATTCCCGGTAAACGATCTTGAAACCTGCCAAACCAATATGCAGTATGCACATAGCAACCACCATTCTAGTAGCACATCATTTTATAGATTAAAGGCAATCCTGACAAATGGAAATATCATCTATTCAAATACAATTCGTCTGGATAATCGATCCATCTCTCTGCAGATATACCCCAATCCTGTAAGCAGTCAGCTCAGGATAGCCAGCATGCCGCAACAAATCAAAGCATTGAATATCAGCAACCAGCTGGGGCAAGTAATCTTTTCTGAAAAAAATATATTTGGAAGCCTTTATATGATCTCGACAGAAACTTGGAATAGGGGAATCTATTATATCCGTTTGTTTTTAGATAACGGGCAAATTGAAAATCACAAAATCATCAAGCAATAAATAAATGTTTTGAAGCC
>CAZZJD010000318.1:0-2658 GCA_964654305.1 uncultured Chitinophagaceae bacterium | reverse complement strand
ATCAATTGAATGGAAGTTCCTTCAGAGAATTTTCTGGCCACCAATACTTGGTGTGCATAATATAATCGGGAAGTAAATTCATTTTTAGGAATTGGATCTTCAAAGCGCGAGGTTTTTATGATAACGGAAGATACCCAACTTAAACTAATGGGCATACCTTTATCTTCCGTTTGAGAAAGAATTTTATATTTTACATATCCATCAAATTGTTTTTGAAAACTGCTTCTGCCAATTCCAATCATAAATTTATCTGTTACACCATAATCCAATCCAAGGCGCACGCTTGCATTATCCAAACCGAACAAGTCATTTAAGCCATCACTGATTTTTCCGAAACGATGTGAAATTCTAAAATCAAGAATTCCTGCATCCAGGCTTTCAACGCTATGACCATTAATCAATCGCGTGCTGTAAAATGTACCCTGCACATATTTTTTTTCTACTTTATTGTTAGCTTGATCATCATTTAAGATTTTTTGCAAATCAAGATCTTGTGCAAATACAAAAGATGAAGAAAATCCAAAAAGGAAAATCAGCATTTGAGAAATATAATTTCTCATCATAAAATTAATTTTTATATGGTGTGTAAATACAATTAACAGTTACCTCTACGATTTCCGCAATTTTTTTAAACATAATTTTCGGAGGTACGATATTGTATTCTTCAATTTTTACTGAGAAAGTAGACGCACCTGTAATTTGTCCGTTATTTACGGTAATGGAAGCGGGAGTCTTGATCGTTTTGGTAACTCCATGAATGGTTAGAGAACCCTCAATATTTACGTTATAAGAACCATTCTTGGTAAAATCTACGGTAGACAAATCAGTAATTTTCCCTTTAAAATCAGCAGTAGGATACTTTTTGGAATCCATATAATCCTCATCATTGAAATGATTTCTCATTGCTGAATACCTGAACTCAAACTTAGGAATCTGAACTAAAAACTGCAGGGCACCGGTAGCTGTATTCAAGCTACTGTATACATTTTTATTAACCGCTTTAATATCCTCTAGCGGAGTTTTAGAAAAAAACTGAATGCTGCCAGTTCGGGTAATATATAGGGGCTGTGAAACCACTACAGAATGCAAGATAACAGCGACAAAAAGTGTAATGAGTTTATGCTGCATAGAATGTTAATTATTCGGGGCTCCTTTTTTTATCCAACACCTGATTTGTTCAATCTTGCTTTCAGATAATCGACTACCAAGCAAAGGCATATAATTATCACCGGGTCTGGTCATTGATTCCAAAAATTTATTTTGATCAACAAATTCCTTAACCTTCGCATAAGAATCCAGCTTTTTACCGGCACCACCAATTGCATCTCCGTAATGACAATTCTTACAACTTGTCTCCAAAATATTTGTGATTTCTACACTAAAGCGAACATTCGTAGTATCACAGGCTAGTGCATCAAATGCATATTTTTCTGATTGATCATATGTGCAGGATGAAGCTGCAAATAATAATATGATTATAGCGTAAATTGACTTCATATATTAACAGTAATTACCAAATTGAATGCGTTATCCAAATATAATCAATTTTCTCTCTATCCCTTCATTCCGACATATAATGTCACAGGCTGACGGTTCTGTATGGATCTTGCCAGAGTCATTTCATCGGCATATTCAAGCTCTCCTCCAAAAGCAATACCCCTTGAAATGGTAGTAATTTTAACCGGCAGATCTCCCAATTTTTTATGAATATAGAATAAAGTAGTATCCCCCTGTATATTGGGGTTTAGTGCAAAAATCAATTCATCAACTTCATCTCTTTTCACTCTTTCAACTAAAGCATCGATATATAATTGATCCGGTCCGATACCGTCCAAGGGTGAAATTAATCCGCCCAACACATGATACAATCCACTAAATTGCTGAGTAGTTTCAATAGCAATCACATCTCTTATAGATTCAACTACACAGATGATATTACGTTTGCGCATACTGTTGCTGCAAATATTGCAAACTTCCTGATCAGCCATATTAAAACAATACTTGCATAATTTCATCTCATCTCTCATTTGGATAAGAGCATTCCCCAGATTATGAACTTCATCAGGATTGGCTTTTACAAGATGTAAAGCTAATCGCAATGCTGTTTTTTTTCCGATACCCGGAAGTCTGGATAACTCCTGTACAGCTTGCTCCAGTAATGAAGATGAAAAAGACATGTTACGAAAATACGAAGGAAATGATTGCGGGGCTTATTTCAGGGAGAGCGTAATATCATATTCATTATCCCAATTTGGTTTGACCACAATTTCTTTGTCAACAAACTGAACGATTTCCGGTTGTTTTCGGGGCTTTGAAAAATAATCTCCGGGATCCCATACCCCATTCCCATTGGTATCGTACAATAATTGTAATTGATAACTACCTGGCTTAAATAACTTAACATAAAAATCATTCTGTCCTACAGCTTTAGAATAAGCGATCTGCTCATTTTGCATCAGTTGAATTACAGGTTTTTTGGACAGATCGAGTTGGCGGAAGGAAATTTTGAGACTTCCGTATTCTTTTTCTGTCTTTACTCTGAATAATAGTGTATCATTTTGTATCGTAGCTCTACCTGAACTGTCTTTTGCAAATCCCTTAGGCAGCATAAGTTGGTATCGGGATCCTTGTTTAAAATCATTCATCAAATACAATCTA
>CAZZJD010000317.1:0-2663 GCA_964654305.1 uncultured Chitinophagaceae bacterium | reverse complement strand
ACCGGCTCGTTGACCACATCGTCGAGCTGGTGGAAAAGCGGGCCGCGGAGATCGAGGCAAAGCGGGAAAACCCGTCGCCTGGTACGACGGCTCCCATCAGGGGCACGCATTGACCGGTACGAACCACAAGCTCGCAACCATCGTGGCCCTCGATGTCGCGGGCTTTTCGGCCCGCACGGAGGCGGATGAGGCGCGGACGATCGCACAGATCGCAAACCTGCGCCCCGTGATCGAAGGCATCGCCAAGGCGCATGGTGGCCGCGTGTTCAACACCGCCGGCGACGGCTTCATGCTTGAATTCGCCTCCGCCCTGAGTGGCGTCACTTCGGCCCTCGAACTCGCCGACGAATGCCGCCCACGCGTGCGTGTGGGCGTCCACGTGGGCGAAGTCTCGGTTCAGCCGAACGGTGACCTGCTCGGCCATGGTGTCAACGTCGCCGCCCGCCTGATGGCGAAAGCCGAGCCCGGCTCCGCCATCATCTCCGCCGACGTCCGCCGCATGATCCGCGGGCCACTCGCAGAACGCCTCGTCTCGCGCGGGCCAGTGCAGCTCGACAAGATGAACGAGACGATCGAGATCTTTGCACCGGTGCCCGCAACGGGCGCCGCCGTGGCGCCGCAGAAGCCTTCTGCCAAGCGGTCGGCACCGGCCCCGCTCTCGCTCGACCGCCGCACCTTGATCATCGGCGGCGGCGTGGTTGCGGCCGGGGCCGCCGCCGCTCTCGCATTGTGGCAGCTCACGCCAACGCCCACGAACCCAGGCACCACACCGTCGCTCGCGGTACTTCCGTTCAGCAACCTGACCGGCAAGGCTGAAGACCTTGCCTTCGCGGCCGGGCTGCATGACGACCTGCTCACGCGCCTCGCCAGTGTGTCGGCGCTGCGGGTCATTGCGCGCACTTCGGTCATGCGCTTCCTGAACACGACCAGGAGCGCGTCGGAGGTTGCGACCGAACTCGGCGTCAATGCCGTGCTGATGGGATCGGTGCAGCGCTCCGGCGATCAGGTCCGCGTGGCGGTGCAACTGATCGACGGCGCAACCGACTCGCAAAGATGGGGCGAATCCTATGATCGCGCGCTGACGACGGCGAACCTGTTTGGCATCCAGCGCGACATAACCGAAGCGATCGCCCGGGCGCTCAACACCGTTCTTGCCGCGCGCGAACTCGATGTTGCCTTCGAAGGCGGCACGCGCAATTTGAAGGCGTATGAACGCTACGCCAACGCCCGCCTGTTGCTGAGATCAAGCGATTACGCTGCTGCGCAACTACGCAAGGACGCGATCGCCGAGCTGGATCGCGCAATCGCGCTCGACGCCAGCTTCGCCGCCGCATACGCGCTGAAGGCTTATGCCTTGACGCAATCGTTCTGGTTCGACGGAAACCGGACGAACATCGGCGTTCGCGACGCGGCAAAGCTGGCACTCGACCGGGCGCAGGCGTTGGCGCCGAACGCCCTCGAAACGCAGCTCTCACTCGCGGCATACTATTACCACGGTTTTCTCGACTATCGCCGCGCGACAGAATTTGCCGATCGTGCCGCGGCCATCGCGCCGAACAGCGAAATCGCCTGGTCCCTGAAGGCCCTGATCGCGCGGCGCGACGGGCGCTTTGCCGAGTCGGTGTCGTCTTTCGAACGCGCCATTGCCCTTGATCCGCAGAATACGGTTTTTCTGACCCAGTTCAGCCTGCTTTTGTCACCAATGGGAAGGTTTTCCCGGGCGATGGCGTTGGCGGAGCGCGCGCGCACCATCGATCCAGCGGCCCTGTCCTTCCGCAGCATTACGGGAATACTGAAGCGGGAGGCTGGCGACATTGCAGGCGCTTGGGCTGTAATGAAGGACATCCGCGCGCTCGACCAGGAGAAGCGCCTGGAAATAGCCATTGCGACGCGCGATCCGGCAAACATCAATTTTGCACTTGAGGATTGGCCAGTCGAGCTGCGTGAACGGAACGGTTTTCCGGGGTACGAGGTCTATCGGGGCCGGGCTCTCTTGGCACTTGGCCGTCAGGAAGAGGCGCGCCGGGTTCTGAAAGCGGTCAAGGCGCGTCTCGATGCTTCCGAAAACCCCTATCCCGAGGGCTGGGCGTCCAACGCGGAAGTGCTTCCCGTGGAGGTACCCGGATTGCTCGGCGACCTCGAGGGTGTCCGGGCGGCGGAGCGCGACTTTCTGGCGAACGCGCCGCGGGACGAATATGGCAGGGTGTACATCTACCCCGTAATTTGCATGGCCTATCTGGGAGCCGGCGATCGCGAACGCGCCGCCCATTACCTCGACGAGGCTGTCAAGGCTACAGGGCCATGGCTCTACCTGAAGATTTCCGTCGACCCTGCTTTCGATGCCCTGCGCAATCACCCACGCTATCTCGCCCTGAAGGCCAGCTACGGGACCTGGGCAGCGGCCAACCCAGATGATGTGCCACGCCGGTGAAGGATTCGACCCGCAAGCTGGCCAGCATCATGGCCCTCGATCTTTCGCCGCTCTGATCTCATGTGCGTGAGCATTGAACTGGATGCAGCGCATCGCCGATACTGGATCCCGCACAAGCCGCGCGCCCCTTTTTCCTGTTAGGAACCACCAATGTCCGCAACACTGTCCCAGCCGCTGAAGCTCCCCTGCGGTGCCGTGATCAGGAACCGCATCGCGAAATCCGCCATGACCG
>CAZZJD010000316.1:0-2666 GCA_964654305.1 uncultured Chitinophagaceae bacterium | reverse complement strand
ATAATTAAAAATTAAGAACAGCCAAGGATACATTTCTATAATATTTCATTAGGTTTGTTATATGTGGCAGGTATTGAAACATGAACTTATTAGCGGATCGATTAAAGCACTGGCAAGGTGTATTTCACTCGTAGAAAATCAGGCAGAGGGTTACAGGGAGTTTTTATCCGGACTACAGATTCGGGCTATCCCGATAATTGGCATTACCGGCCCTCCAGGAGCGGGTAAAAGTACGCTCACCGATGGGCTAATTCATGCGATTATAGAAGAGGGGAAGAAAGTAGCAGTACTTTGTGTAGATCCTTCATCTCCATTTAATCTGGGTGCAGTATTAGGGGATCGAATCCGAATGAGTCAGTGGTACAATCATCCTTCTGTATATATACGTTCTCTGGCTACCCGTGGATCTATGGGAGGGCTACATCCCAAAATTCTTGAGATTACAGAGCTTTGTAAGGCCACTGACTTTGATTTTATTATTGTTGAAACAGTGGGGGTAGGCCAAAGTGAAATTGAAATAACAGGTTTGGCTGATGTAACAGTAGTAGTGCTGGTGCCGGAGGCGGGTGACGAAATTCAAACTATGAAGGCGGGCTTGATGGAGATTGCGGATATATTTGTAGTAAACAAATCCGATCGCCCTGATGCACATCTTTTTGTAAAACATTTACATACGATGCTCGCTCCTGCTTTTCACAAAAAAAATATGGAAATACCAATCATAAAAACCATTGCCATGCAAAGTGAGGGTTTAGATGAATTGTGGCAAAAGATCAGATCTTATCTGGCATCTCGAACTTACAATGAACAAAAAAGCAGATTAATTGCGGAACGAATTTATTATATGATTGAGCAGGAAAGAATGAAAGATGTTCATAAAGAAGATTTAAAGGAGAAGATTGAACTTCATTTGCAAGATGCAAATTTTAATTTGTATCAGTTTGCAATTTCCTATATGGATCAGCTCATTAAAAAGACAGGTGCATAAAAAAAGCTGCTTGTAAAAGCAGCTTTTAATTCATTCCGAATAATTCAGATTACGCTTCGGCAACAAGATCCAAAGAAATTTCTGTTTCGTTACCGTTGCCAAAATCTACTTTTGCTTTAAAGCTCCCCAGCTCTTTCATATCTTCTGGGAGTTGAATTTTACGACGGTCTATGTCATACCCTAACTGCTCGCGGATGCCACGTGCTACCATTACTGTAGTAATGCTACCAAATATTTTACCGCTGGTACCTGTTTTTACATACAATTTGATCGGCGCTTCGTTGAGTTTTGCAATTACAGACTTGATTTCAGCGAGCATAACCTCTTCTTTCTTACGCTGTACTTTCAGTCTTTCTTCCAGCTGCTTCAGATTAGAAGGAGAGGCTTCAACTGCATATTTCTGAGGGATCAGGAAATTACGGGCATAGCCGTTTTTTACCTTTACCACTTCATTCTTACTTCCCAGGGTATTAACATCCTGAATTAAAATTACTTCCATTGTTTTTGTTTTAGTTCCCGTCACCCAATCTTATATATCGACTGTCATCCCGATAAAGGGAATTAGGGAATGGTTTCCTAATCTTATTTTAATAAATCAGTTACGTTTGGTAAAAGAGCCATTTGTCTGGCTTTCTTTACAGCATCTGTAACTTTACGCTGATATTTCAAAGAAGTTCCCGTAATACGACGGGGCAGTAATCTTCCTTGCTCATTTACGAATTTCTTAAGAAACTCAACGTCTTTGTAATCGATGTACTTAATGCCATAACGCTTGAAGCGGCAGTATTTTTTTCTGGGCTTATCCGTTTTAATGGCGGTCAGATATTTGATTTCATTTTTTGCCATGATTATACCTCCGCTTTTTTAGATGAAGAAAGGGTTCCGTTTCTTTTTTTCTCATTGTACTCAACAGCATATTTGTCGAGCGCAGTGTACATGTGACGAAGCACTTGCTCGTCGCGATGCAATTGAACGTTTAATTTGGCATTGAAATCGGAAGGAGCCTTGTATTCCACCACCCAATAAATGCCGGTTGTTTTTTTCTGGATGGGGTAGGCGAGTGATTTGAGTCCCCAGGGATTGCTGTGTACAATTTCACCGCCCACAGAAGTGACCAGGTCGGTGTAACGTTTTTGAGCAGCCCAGAAATCGTCTTCAGACAATACAGGAGTGAAAATCACCATCATTTCGTAATGTTTCATTACAGATTGAGGTTTAAAATGAACAATTGGGTTTCTCCCACTGGATCCCGAATTTGCGTTCAGGAAATCTGCCAATACAGATTTGGGGCGGCAAAGATAGGGGTAAATGATTGCTTGTCCAAAGAAATGGATCCCGGAAATAATTATCTGATAATCTTTTCAGATAAAACTCCATTCGGGCTGCCGATAGTTAACAGGTAAAGACCCTGCGGTAATCCTGTGGCAGGAATACGAAATACGGTACCGGATTGAATATTTTTAGGTTGTTCGCTCCATAATATTCTCCCGTCTGCACTCATCAGTTTTAAGGAAACATTACCCTTTACATGGGTTATGAATTTAACAAGCGGATCTGTGTGGGCAATATTGATGATCTGAATAGCTTCTTGTAAGGCCGGTATTGGGTTGAGGGAAGTAATTATATTGGAGGGAGATTGCTGTAAATCAAATCGACTCTCAACAGGGTAGTGGTCTGA
>CAZZJD010000315.1:0-2672 GCA_964654305.1 uncultured Chitinophagaceae bacterium | reverse complement strand
GCACGCCGGGGTCAAGTACGCCCTGGGCGGCGTCGCCGGAGACGATGCCGAGGAGGCCGCCGCGGCGGCCGCGGCATGGCGAACCATGCTCGACGGCACCGCTGGTCCGGACCTGCAGGGGCTCCGGACGCTCGCTTCGCACGAATTCCTCTGGAGGACGGCCGGACTCATGGGGGCCGCCGGCATGCTCGGAGCCCGCCTCGCCCTCCAGACCCGCCCTGAGGCCGTCCCAGCCGGTGAGCGGCCCGCATGGCTCGCGGGCGTCAAGGGAGATGTCTACCGACTGGGCGAGGTCGTGATCGATCCCAGGGACCTTCTGCGTCGTCTGGCGGCCCTTCACGCCCGGCGGATCGCCACAGGCCGGGTGCAGGCGATCCGCCCCGAGGCTTCGCTCAGCCGAATCGAGATCGAACTTGGCGGACAGTCCTGCCCGATCGAGGCGGCCCAAGTGTTCCTGACCGCCGGCGCCGGCAACGCTTCCCTGCTCGCTCTGGCCGGGCTGGAGGCCTCGCAGCCGATGCAGCGCAGGCCGCTTCGGCAGGCCATGGTCCGTGGTCGGCTTCCCTGGGTGTTCGGGCACTGCATCGACGGCGCCAAGACCCGGGTCACGATCACGAGCGACGAGGTGGACGGAGGCGTCGTCTGGCATGTCGGAGGCGAACTTGCGGAACAGGGCCCGGACCGGGAGCCAGAGGCGTTCCTGAGACACGCCAGAGAGGAACTCCGCGCATGCCTGCCCGGCGTGGATCTTCGCGGGGCCGAGTTCGCGCAGTACCTCGTCGACCGTGCCGAGCCTCGGACGGCGAGCGGCCGCCGCCCTGCCAGCGTGCATGTCGCGACCGATGGACCGGTGGTCACCGTGTGGCCGGTCAAGCTCGTGATGGCGCCACGCGCCGCGGCGCGGGCACTGGCGTTCGCGTCGCCGGCGGACGCGGCAGGCGCGGGGGCCTGGCCCGAGGACGCGCCCCGTCCGGAACCGGCCCGTCGACCGTGGGAGGAGGCCCGATGGACGCGGCTGGACTGACCCCCGTCGATCTGCCTCGCCGCGAAGCGCTTCGGCTTCCACGCCCCGTCACCGTGCTGGGGTGGGGCGCGTTCAAGATCGGCCGCAACGAGGGCATCAAGTATCCCAGCGGGTACGACCTGCCCACCGACGACGAGAGCGAGCGGCTGGTGCACGCCGTGGTGGACATGGGGATCGGCGTGGTCGACACCGCACCGGCGTACGGGCTGAGCGAGGCGAGGCTCGGATCATCGCTGGGTCCCCGCCGTGAACGCGTCTTCCTGTCGACCAAGGTCGGCGAGACCTTCGAGGCCGGTCGCAGCGCGTTCGACTTCTCCTCGCCCGCGGTGGAGGCGAGCGTGCGACGCAGCCTCGACCGGCTGCGCGTCGACGCGCTCGACGCGGTCTGGGTGCACTCCAACGGGGACGACCTGGCGATCCTGCGTGACGGCGGCGCGGTGCGATCGCTGTCGGCGATGCGGGAGCGTGGCAGCGTGGGCTGCGTGGGCTTCTCGCCCAAGACCGCCGACGGCGCGAAGGCCTGCATCGCCAACGGATCGATCGACGCGGTGATGCTCGAGCTTCACCCGGCCGACGACTCCATGCTTCCCGTCGCCCGTCAGGCCATGGACGTGGGCATGGCCGTGTTCGTGAAGAAGCCGCTCGCGAGCGGACGCCTGGCGCCCGCGGAAGCGCTGCCGTGGATCCTGTCGCACGCCGCCGTCACCTGCGTGGTGCTCGGCGGCCTGAACGCAGGCCGACTCAGGGCGTCCGCGGAGCTGGCGGCACGCTGCCGGTCGACGACGGCTTGATGTCCGACGGCGGCGTGGCGCCGGGGGCGGAACCGCCGGTCGAGCCGGCGCCCGCGGAAGGCGTCGAGCGCGACGCGGGCATGCTCGGAAGCGAAGGCGGCACGCTGACCGGCGGAGGTGCGGGGCTCGTGGTGGCCGGCTTCGCCGGTGCGGCAGGCTTCGACGCGGTCTGGCCTGGAATGGCGAGCTTCATGCCCACCTTCAACGCCGCCGGGTCGGACCCGATGGTCGCCTTGTTCGCGTCGTAGATCTCCTTCCATCGCTTCGAGGCGCCGAGCTTCTCGGCGGCGATGCTGCTGAGGGTGTCGCCTTCCTTGACCGTGTACTCGCCGGCGCCCGTCGTGGCCGCCGCGGTCGGTGCGGTGGGCGAAGGCTTGGTCGCCTCCATCGCGGGCACCTTGAGCACCTGCCCGATCTTCAGGCGCGCCGGGTCGAGCCCCGGATTCGCCGCCTGCAGCTTCTCCCAGCCGCGCTCGCTGCCGGAGAGACCCTTCCAGATGCTCGTGAGGGTGTCGCCCTCCTTCACCGTGTAGGTGGTCTCGACGGGCTTGGCCGGCGCGGCGGGCGTGAGCGGCTTGGGGGCCGCCGCGGGCATGGCCGGCGTGGTCGGCGTGGCCGGTGTCGCAGCGGGACGCACGGTCGTGGAGGGAGGCGGAAGCGGAGGCAGCGACGACGGCGAGGTGGAGCCAGGGGCGCCGGTCGGTGCCGACGCCGGCGGCACGGTCGTCGATCGCGTCGTCGACGGATTGCTCAGATCGGCGGCGGGCGCCTTCTCGAAGCCGTCGAGTCGCGGAGGCAGCGTGCCGGCCGGTGCGGAGGCGGGCTTGAAACCCTCGGGGGTGGTGCTGGCGGAGGCC
>CAZZJD010000314.1:0-2686 GCA_964654305.1 uncultured Chitinophagaceae bacterium | reverse complement strand
TTCAATCGCTACGGCAAGCAGCTGGGCGTTCACGCGCTCGCGGTGTATGGCGGGCAGTCGTATGCCTGGCAGGGGAAGAAGCTGGCCGAAGGGGTGCAGGTGGTGGTGTGCACCCCAGGTCGCGCCCTCGATCTCATTGAGAAGGGCACATTGAAGCTCGACGGCGTGACGTGCGTCGCTCTTGACGAGGCCGATGAGATGCTGCGCATGGGCTTCATCGACGACGTCGACAAGCTGCTCGGGGCCACGCCAGAGACGCGTCAGACCGCGCTCTTCTCGGCCACCATCCCGCCGCCGGTGCGCGCCCTCTCAGAGAAGTACATGCGTGAGCCCGTCTCCATCGGCCACGACAAGGCCGAGATGACCGTTGCGAAGGTCACGCAGCGGTTCTGCCTGATCAGCGAGGCGTCAAAGCTCGCCACCATCACCCGCCTGCTCGAGACCGAGCCCGTCGAGCGCGCGCTGGTGTTTGCGCGCACGCGTCTGGGGTGCGCCCAGCTGGCCGACGCCCTCATCGCGCGTGGCTTCACCGCCGAGGCGCTGCACGGCGATCTGCCGCAAGAGGCGCGCGAGTCGGTGCTGGCGCGCTTCCGCGCGGGACGCATCGCCTTGCTGGTCGCCACCGATGTGGCGGCCCGCGGGCTCGACATCCCTTCGGTGTCGCACGTGTTCAACTACGATTTCCCCGATCAGCCGGCCGACTACGTGCACCGCATCGGCCGCACGGCGCGCGCGGGCACCGAGGGCACCGCCATCTCGCTGGTGACCCCCCGCGAGCAGGGGCGCCTGGCCATGGTCGGGCACTACACGAAATCGCCGGCGAAGCGCATGGTGGTTCCGACGGTGGCCGAGGTGCACGCGCGCCGCGATCATCGCTTCGCTGAGCGGGTCGATCAGGTGGCGGTCGAAGACAATCTCGACCCTTCGCTGCGCTGGGTCGATGAACAGGTGGCCTCTGGCAAGGACCTGCGCACGCTCACGGCGGCCTTGGTGCAGCTCGTGCGGGGCACCGAGACCACGCGTCCCGACGAGTATGTCGAGGAGATCTTCCCCAAGTCCAAACCTCCTGGCGCCCGCATGGGCGCGCCTCGCCGTGGTGGCGGGGGAGGGTATCCCAGCGCGGGCGACATGGGCGATGACAGGGGTCCCAGGAGCCGCGGTGAGCGCTTCTCGGCGCGCCCGTCCCCCTCGAAGGGCCCCAGGACCTTCGCGCACGAGGGCGGCAAGAAGGGGGCCAAGACCTTCGAGCACGAGGGCGGCAAGAAGGGCCCCAAGGCCTTCGCGCACGAGGGCGGCAAGAAGGGCCCCACGACCTTCGCGCACGAGGGCGGCAAGAAGGGGGCCAAGACCTTCGCGCACGAGGGCGGCAAGAAGGGCCCCAAGACCTTCGAGCACGAGGGCGGAAAGAAGGGGGCAAGGAAAGGTGCCGACGCGTTCGAACCGGAGACTGCCCCCTCGCGCGGCAGAGGGCGCCTCGGCGAGCCGGGCATGGTGACGTTGAGCGTCGACCTGGGCCGCAACGCAGGGGTGCGGCCCGCCGACGTCGTCGCCGCATTCACCCGCGAGGCCGGCATACCGGGCACGGCCCTGGGGGCCATTCGCGTGGGCAAGCTCGAGACGACGGTCGATGTCGCCGAATCGTTTGTGCCGCGGGTGGTGAAGAAGCTGCGCAAGGGGTTTGAGCTGGGCGGGCAACAGGCCAACCTGTCGCGAGAGTAGCGGGAGCCGGCGCGTCGAGCCCCGCGTTCAGGCCGCTGAGTTTGTCATGATCCCCAGACCTGGGATCAATCCGAGCTTTGATCCCCATAACTCTGAGGGAACAACCCGAGCTTTGATCCCCAGACCTGGGATCACCCTACTTCGCGCAGCCCTTGTGCTTGCCGTCGCAGAACGGGGCCTTGGCCGTGAGCTTGCACTGACACATGGCGAAGCGCTTCTTCTCTTCGACATCGAATGCCAGGGGGGTGAAATCGGTGCCGGCGTGCGATCCGTCGCAGAAGGGCTGGCTGGCCGATCGGCCGCAGGAGCACCAGTAGTAGGTGCCGGGCTCGAGCTCGAGAACCGCGGGGACGGTGGCGGCGATGACGGGTTCAGACATGGGAGATCTTCCTTTCTTGGCTGACGGCACACGCGCTGCCGAGGGGCCCGCGTCAGATGCCAGGCGGCGGATTGCGACGCATGCAGGAGGCGCTCCTGCCGCGCAGGGGGGACGGTCGGGCGCGCAGGGGGACGGTCGGGCGCGCAGGGGGACGGACGGGCGCGCAGGGGGATGGACGGACGCGCGGCCGGGGGCTCGCTCAGCGCTCGGCGATCTCTCCCAGGAACGGGCTGCACTCGTAGGCCTCGATGTCGCGCAGGCAGGGTTCGCGCATGGCGCCGTCTCCCCCGTGCTGGAAGGCGTGGTGCCATCGCACCAGGCGCTCCACCGCCTGGGTGCATCCCCAGCGGGGGCGCCATCCCAGGTCCCAGACCGCCTTGTCGATGGACAGGCGCAGCTGGCGCGCCTCGTGGCGCGCGCCCTCTTCGCTCAGGTGGGTCCAGGCGCCCTGGCCGTAGGCTGCGATGGCGGTCTCCACCAGATGCCGCACCGAGAGCTCGCTGCCCACGATGGGGCCGAAGTTCCAGCCTCCCAGCAGGTTCACGTCGTCGCTCTCGGCGGCGCCGAAGCGGATCGGCCCGAGCCCCT
>CAZZJD010000313.1:0-2688 GCA_964654305.1 uncultured Chitinophagaceae bacterium | reverse complement strand
GCACCTCCTCCTTCTCCATCAGCCTCACATTTTTTAATTGCATTTTTTCAACAATCATCCCGCTACTCACGCCTTCCATCGGTAGCTCTCTTGCCGGATAAATCGGAAGAAGAATACTCATGTCTACCATATCCAGACTGGAAGCAAATCCTTCTGCCTGATCTTTTGTTCGCGAATAGAGATGCGGTTGAAAGATCAGTATCAATCCATACTCTTTAAATAAAGATCTTGCACCACTGATTAAAGCGCTTAATTCTTCCGGATGATGTGCATAATCATCAATCATCACAATCTCATTTCCGGGCGCTATCCAGTATTCAAATCTTCTTTTCACCCCCCGAAAAGACGCCAGTGCTTTTCGGATCTTTTCATCTGGCAACTGCATCAAATAACATAAGGCAATTGCCGGTAAAGAATTCTCTACATTATGCAAACCTCCTACTTGCAACTCAAGACCACTGATCACATGACTACCCTCTGCTTTTCTAATCACCACATCATAATGATAGCCACCATTTACGATATTCAAGTTGCGTACATGAATATCTGCGCTTTCATCTGTCACATGATAACTCATGATATGATCAGCCTTTAGCTCTCCCGCTCTTTTCAATCCATACTTATACAATAACCACCCACCACTTCTGATCTTTCGTGTGAATTCAATAAATGCCTCTTCCACATTTTCAGCTGTGCCATATATATCCAAATGATCGGGATCCATAGAACTAACAACTGCATAATCCGGACTCAGTTTATGAAAAGAACGATCATATTCATCTGCCTCTACCACACACAGCGGATTCACACTGCTCCAGAAATTAGTGGCATAATTCACAGATACACCTCCCAGAAACGCATTGCATCCATATCCACTTTCCTGAAATAAAAATGCAGTCATGGTACTGATCGTCGTCTTTCCGTGTGTACCTGCCACACAAACATTCAAAGAACTTGCTGTAATGATCTGTAACACCTCGCTTCGCTTCACCACCTGATATCCATTCGCACGATAATAATTCAACTCCTTATGATCTACCGGAATTGCCGGCGTATACACAACAAGATTTACATCTTTAGGCGCGCGCGCCACATCTTCATCATAATACACCTTCATTCCCTCTATCTCCAGTTTTCTCGTCAGGTCCGTTGATGTTTTATCATAACCACTTACCCTTACATGCTTCGAATTAAAATACCGGGCAAGCGCACTCATGCCAATACCACCGATTCCAATAAAATACACAGCCTTTATATCCTGTAATCCTATCACGCTTCAATTGCTTTAATGATTTCTTTTACTATTCGCTTATCCGCATCAGCTACTCCAAGTGAAGATAAGTTTGTCTGTATCTTCTTTCTTTTCTCTTCATCATTTGCCAAATCAATAATCATATCCGTCAACTTATTCTTTACTTCCTGATCTTTTACAATCAGAGCCGCTTCTTTACTAACCAGATTCATCGCATTGGAAGTCTGATGATCTTCCGCTGCAAAAGGATAGGGCACAAAAATGGCAGGCTTAGCTACCAGACTGATTTCTGCAACCGACATGGCTCCTGCTCTTGAAACAATCATATCCGCTGCCGAATAAGCTGCTCCCATATCCGTAATAAAATCATTTACCCAAACACCGGTTTTCCCTTCAATCAGTTTTTTTGCAGTAGCCGCATAAGGCTTCCCCGTTTGCCAAATAATACGAATATCCTGTTGCAGTAATTTTTCAAGCCCCGTAGCAATCGCATGATTCACTGATAGTGCACCCAAACTTCCGCCGACAACCAACAACGTACACTTCCCTTTGCTGAATCCAAATGTTTCGAGCGAATGCTGTTGCACTTCCAATATAGATTGTCGTACCGGATTTCCCGTAACAACAATTTTATCTTTGGGGAAGAATGCCTCCATGCCATCTGTACCTGTAAAAACTTTAACTGCCTTATTCGCAAGCAAACGATTTGATTTACCTGCAAAAGCATTCGCTTCATGAATGAAAGTGGGAATCCCTTTCACTTGCGCCCAACGCAATACAGGATACGTGGAATAACCTCCCACACCAATCACTGCATCCGGTTTAAAGTTTTTTATGATACGACGAACCTGCACAAAACTTTTGATCAGCTTAAAAGGCAACGCCATATTTTTTATCAAAGAACTTCTGTTAAACCCTGCGATATCTAACCCTTCTATTTGAAAACCCGCCTGGGGTATTTTCTCCATTTCCATTTTACCTTTTGCCCCTACAAAAAGAAAAGATGCATCCGGTAACTGTTTCTTCATCTCCTGCGCAATGGCAATGGCAGGAAAAATATGTCCGCCTGTCCCTCCGCCCGCTATTAATATTCTTTTACTCATACTGCCTCTTCTTTAGCGGGCTTCGGATTCCCTTCCGCCTCCTCCACATGCCGCGCCACACTTAAAATAATCCCGATCGCAAGACTCGTAAATATGATACTGCTCCCCCCCATACTCACCAACGGTAGCGTCACCCCAGTAACAGGAAATAAACCCACATTCACTGCCATATTTGTCATGGCCTGAATTACCAGCGTAAAACTTAATGCAATGGATAAAAATGCACCAAATGCATAAGGACATCTCCTGAAAATTTTTATACTCCTGAATAGAAAGATCAGATATATAAATACAATAAAAGTTCCCCCAATCAAGCCATACTCTTCAATAATA
>CAZZJD010000312.1:0-2694 GCA_964654305.1 uncultured Chitinophagaceae bacterium | reverse complement strand
TCACTTCGGTAGGGCGGGATCGATGATCCCGCCTAGATCAAGGTTCGGGAATGAACTTTCTGTTAAGCGCCCTCATCGAGGGCGCCCTACCAAAGGGTATGCTGATCAACTCTTAAACCCCCCGCGCTCAAACCCCAGGATTTTCGCTCCCAAAAAACCGTTTCAGCTCCGCCTTGGCCGTCTCGGCTGAATCGGATGCATGCAGAACATTCCGCATTTTGTCCTTACCCAGATCTCCCCGGATCGTTCCCTTGGGCGCCTTGGTGCTGTCGGTCGGACCCAATAACTCCCGCACCCTCTCGATGGCCTTCTCCCCTTGCAACGCCACGGCGATCACCGGGCCGGAGGACATAAACGTCTCAATTTCCGGAAAGAAAGGAAGATGGGCGATATGCGAGTAGTGCTCTTTCAGCAGCGGTCCGTTGAGCCGCAACATCCGGCAGTTGAGGATTTTCATCCCTTCCTTCTCTAAGCGGGCCAAAACCTCGCCGGTCAACCCATGCGCGACGGCATCCGGCTTGACCAAAATCAGGGTGGTTTCTTGCTTCATGGTTCGGTTAATCCTCCAGGGGGTTGAATTTCGAACTCTGCCTTTTCGTTCCGCCGTTCGCAATCTGCTCTTTTACTTTTTCCAGCATCTGCCGGGCCTCGACCGACGGATCCACCCCGTCTCCGGGGCGATGCAAACCGGGAGTCGCCACGGCTTGTTCCAACTCCCTCCGGGCTCCCTCCAAATCCCCTTTTCTCCAAAGATGGTTGCCATAACTGGTCCGGACAAATTGCGAATGCGGCCGCATGGCCAAGCCCTGAAGATAAAGAGCCTCCGCCTGATCGAATTTGCCCTGCAGATCCAAAATACTGGCCTGGCGCACTCCGGGAACATCATCCCGCGGACTTCTCCGACCGGCCTCGACGTACCAACGCAACGCGGCCTCAGACAAACGGGTAATGTCTTCCTTTCTTTTGGCCCGGGCCTCTGCGGTCGGCGGGAGCGGGGAGAAATAGATCTCGATCAGTTTCAACCGATAGGCGTCCCCCAAAGCCGTGGCCATCACGGGCGAACGCGGATCCCACTTCTCGGCCTCGGCCGCCTTTTGTTTCAGATCGGCTTCGGAAAGCTTGGCCAAATCGACCTCTTCCGTCGGCAACGTGCGCCCGGCCCAGGTGATCCATCCCTGCCATCCCGTCCAGCCCGCCAGAATCAAGGCTAGGAAGATCACCAGGGGATTCATCACCCGCGCCAGAGTCTCCCGCCGCTCCGGCCAGGAAACGGCAGTGGCCAAACCGAGAAGAAAGAAACAGGAAATCGCAGTGGCCGGAATATGAAAATTAAAATCCACCAGCGCATGCAGCAGCATGGCCACCAGCAAGCCCCACCCCAACCCGGTGCAGGCATCCGCTTTGGATCCCGGTTCCCGGGATCGACCCCGAAACCAAAGGAACCCCGCCAGCAAAATCCAAAAGAGGGCCACCAAAGCGCCGCCCACAGCCCCGTAATCCGCCAGCGTGTTGACGTAATCGTTGTGGGTGTAAATGGTCCGTGAGCGGTGGAACCAGGTGCTGACCCGCAGATGCTCCAAATCAAAACTCCCCGGCCCGTGGCCGAACCAAGGGGCTTTTTGCCAGATCATCAGTCCGTCCTGGGCCAGCCGCAACCGAAAGGAGCCCTCGCCGCTAAAAATCTTTTCCCAACCCACCCCCTGCCCCACCAAGGCGTTCCAGCGCTTCATGACAGAGGCCTGCCCTGCGGCCCAGGTGCCCATTCCCCCCAAAGCCAAGGCAGCCAAAACCAGAAGCGCCGCTTTCCCCAACCCATTCAAAGGCCCGCGCCGCAACCACCGCACCATCCAAACCCCATGGCTACCCAGCCAAGCCAACATGCTTCCGCGGGAAATGGAGTAGACCACCCCTGCCCCCAAGGCGGCGACCGACCACCCAGCCAGCACGCGTACCGGCCAAAAAATTTCCGGCCAAATCAACAGGGTCAACCCCGCCAGACTGGCTTGCACCAAGTAATTCCCGAAATGATTCGGGCAACCGAAGAGCCCGGACATTCTCTCCTCATAGTCCGGCCGGTCCTCGGCCGGCCAACCGAGGAATGAAACCGGTCCGATCGGATAGACGCCTTGGCGGAAATGCAGAAAGCCGTACACCTCATTCATGGCGGCGACCACCAACAACCAACCTAGGACCCAAGGGATCATCCTCCTTCCCGGCAACTGGTGCCGAACGGTGAGAAAGATGGCCCCGTACACGGAGGCCTCCAGCCACTCGAGCCGACCGAAATATTCACACGGAGCCCGCAACACGGCCCAGAAGGAGTAGCCGAGAAAAAGAAAAACCGGCAGATCAAGATAATCGGTCACCCGGCGACCGGAAATCCAGCCCTCCGCCCCGCGCCAAGCCAGCAAAAGCCAAAGCAATCCCCCCGCCAAGTACGCCGGCCCCATCACCACCGCCCGGGCACCGCCAAAATAACGGCCCGTGGCCGCGATCAGAAGGAGAACAACCGCCCAGGACAGCCCGGCAATGGCCTGATCCCACAGCGAAGGCTCGCGGGAGGTGTCCGGGCCCGTGGACGCCGGATGCGAATGACTCAGGACTTGGCCGGACGACGCGGACGAACCCGGATCCGCTTCAGACGGGACGGGCCTTCCGGACTGACCGTCTCCACTTGCGGATCATCGCGGAAAG
>CAZZJD010000311.1:0-2700 GCA_964654305.1 uncultured Chitinophagaceae bacterium | reverse complement strand
GCGCTCGTCGCGCCTCAGGCAATGCGATGGGTGGGACATGCGGCAGCAGCGCTTCGACCGCGATCACTCGTCCGAGTTGGTCGGCTACGGTGGTCAGTTGCCAGTTCTCGCCGCTGCCGTTGGATGGCAGTGGTTGACGACAGTGCGGGCATTCCGAGATCTGCCGCAGGCGCTGCGATGCGGAAGCGTTGCTGAGAGTTCCGGTCTCGGTGCAATCTTCGGTGGAGATCGCGAAGACTCCAGGCCCTGCATCCTGTGGACAAGGCGCCAAGAAGTCGACGCTTTGCGGATCGCCCTCGTCTGATCCAATCGGGCTCCAAACATCCCCGAGTGCGTCGTCGTGAACCTTTCGACCGGCGAGAAGCAGCTGCCCGCATTCGAGACATGAAGCCGTCGAAAGCAACGCGCGGGAGCCGCAGGAGCAACGGTTCGTGTCACCGGGCAGCAGCGCGCCAAGGCCCGGAATCGTTGGCGCGTCACGGTTCGAGCAGTTCGAACGCAGGCACACGCAGACGCCGGTGGCAGATCGCACGAGTGCGTGCAGCCGATGCGGAAACAGCGGCCGGGAATCACCTGAGGAGCGAGCGTTGCTGCCGAGTCGCAGGAGGTCCTGCAGGCCAAGCATCGCGGCTGTGTCGGCGGCGCCGAAGACCGCGCGCGCATACTCGCGCAGCGGCCTGCGGCGAGGCATAGTCTGGTTCAGCGCCTCGCTCACGAGCTTCTGAAACTGCTGTGAGAGAGGAAGCAGAATCGCGAGCAGAGAGGATGGTTGTTCGACGCCTTCTGCAGCAACCGGCAGGTCCCCCGTAGCTTCCGCCCATTTGGTCCGAATGAGCGCGCACGTGACGGGGTCGACTTTCGGCGCTGCGCCGCCATCCTGGGTGACTTGGAAGCAGGCGGGAACGCAGGCGGACAAGGCAGACCATGTGGCGGCGGGTATGTCGGCGAGCCGATGATCCGGGGTGGCGACGTCGCATGACTCTCCGGCGATGACGTGAACGGCTTCCGTCGTCTTTGAACAAAGATCCGCTGCAAATGTCCGCACTGAGGTCATGTCCAGCGTGGCGGAGGTGAGCAGGTGAAGAATCTGTTCCGATGCTCGGCCGCACCGTTCAAGCACGCGTCGCAGCAGCAGGCAGATCTCAGTGGCCATGGTGCCGTTGTAGAGATGTGCCTCGTCGACCACGATCATTTCGAGCGCAGGACCAAGCACGGACTCGTCCTGGGGACGGGCCAGCAGGTACTCGAGCATCGAGTAGTTGGTGACCAGGATGTCTGGTACGTCGCCGTCTGTGCACTCCTCGAGCTTGAGCTCGTCGCCGCGACCGCGCGCGAGTGTCTGTCGCCCGCGGCATTGATCGCGAGTCGTGGTGATCCAAGGCCGCAGCGGAAGTCGCCAATCGGGCGGGCGTCGTTCGGGCAGAAGGCTGTTGTAAGCACAGACGGAAATGATGCGGCCTGGTGCATCCGGGTTTGGGAACGGCTGGTCGCTCAGTGCTCTCTCGATGCGCGCAGTCTGGTCGGCGACCAAGGCGTTCATCGGGTAGAGCACGATGCATCGCACGCCGCTTCTCGAATTCTCTCGATGCCTACAGAGACGATCGAGCATCGGGAAGAGGAAGGACTCCGTCTTGCCTGCTCCGGTTCCGGCAGTCACGACAATGGCAGGCTGCTTGTCCGCAGGTTCGCCGGAACACAGTTCGAGCACTCGAGCTTGATGCTCGAACAGTTCGCTGTCGGCCTTGAAAAAACGAGAGCGGTGCACGAGTTGATCCACGGCCGCACGTCCGATCAGGCCGGTGCGGCAGAGCGCTTCAAGGGTTCCTCCTCGACGAACGCGTGGTGGCGCAGCCGGCTCAAGCCACAGATCCGAAACGAGCTTTCCGTTCGGACTGTTCCAGAATTGGCGAAACGCCTCGTTCACGCCCTCGGGGCGGCGCGGGGCGCAATCGTCACATGCAACGTCCACCATCGTCCTTTCGATGTCCTCAATGGCGGCTTGGGCGTCGAGATACGGGCGTTCGGTCATGGTTCGATCAGTCTTGATGCGACGGCGCGGGCGATGTGGCCCTCCCGTCTGGTCATGTTCCAAAGGATTCGCAGATTTTCAAGTGCGGGAATGTTGAACTGAGAGCGCCTGAACGCCTCGCGAGTTGTCTCGATGCTCTGCCACAGAAAGTGCGGGTCGATGCCGGGCGAGCCGGCAGGAAAGAGGCTCGCAAGCACCGATCCAGGCCCGGTCGCAAGCTCGATCAGTTTCCCAACCTGTCTGGGTTTGGGTGGTCCTACTGGCGGGGTGCGTAGCCGCGTTGCAACCGCCGACCGGCGGCGGCGCCAGATCGGTGATCCCGGTGTGACGCCGTCTGCGGCGTCGCGAGCGTTCATCAGGATCGCAGCAAAGAGTGGGGAATAGCGAATCGCAGTCGCCATGCGTTCTCCGAGTTCGGAGAACTCTTCTTGCATCGCGTTGGGGGTCGAACTTCTGTCAAGGTGGTCGATGATCGCGGCCTCCTCAGCCTCTCCCGTGAGACCGCGCGTCGCCATCTCGACAAGTGCGAAGTGCCGATCATCAAGGTCGGCCATCGTTGTTGGGCTGGGTTCGAGGCCGAACGCGTCTGGTGGTTTCAGCACGTATCGAGGATCGGCACGGAAGAGTTGAATGAACACCTTCCAATCGTTCGAATCGATGTGGGGCGGCAG
>CAZZJD010000310.1:0-2705 GCA_964654305.1 uncultured Chitinophagaceae bacterium | reverse complement strand
GATGATATCGCGAAGCTTAAGGAGCGCAATATGAAAGAAACTGCTAAGAAGAATTCTAAGTTTATGCAACCAATGAAAATTTCTGAAGAATTGGCTGCAGTTGTAGGAAAAGGGCCGATGCCAAGAACAGAAGTCACTAAAAAAATTTGGGCTTATATTAAAAAGCACAATCGCCAAGATCCGAAAAACAAAAGAAACATCATTCCAGATGAAAAACTCGAGAAAGTCTTCGGAACAGGCAAAAAAGCTGTCAACATGTTCGAAATGACAAAATTATTAAACAACCACATGTCATAATAGTCCCCTTTTATCTCTTGTAAAGCACATAAATAGAGTTGTTTATGTGCTTTTTATAACGCGCAAACTCAATCTTTTTTTTGATAAAGAATTTTTATCTGAAATCCACTATACTTTTTCAAATGAAAAAATATAAATGTATCGTCTCCTATGATGGGACTTCTTATGCTGGGTTTCAAATCCAAAAGCATTCCATAACGATTCAAAGTGCTTTGCAAGAGGCTTTTTTTCGTCGTTTTCAAAACCCGATCATGGTGACAGGGGCCTCTCGAACAGATTCTGGCGTTCATGCTCTAGGCCAAGTGGTCCATTTTGAACATGAAGGGATTGAAGATTTAAATTATTTTTTGCATCAAATTAATAGTCTTTTACCTAAAGACATTAGAATTTTATCTATTCAAGAGGTGCCTTTTTCATTTCATAGCCGGTATGACAGCAAAAAAAAGACCTACTATTATTATGTCACCCCCATCCAACATCTTCCCCCTTTTGGAAGAGAATATTTTTTAACTCTTCCTGCAAAGATTGATCTAAATGCCATGAAAGAAGCTTCTAAAGCTTTTATTGGGACCCATGATTTTCGTGCTTTTGCTCACCATGCAGACATAGGCTGTGCAAAAAATAAACCGATCAAAACGATCTATCGATTTGATTGGATACAAGAAAGCGAAAAAATACGTATAGAGATCGAAGGAACTGGCTTTTTACACAAAATGGTCCGCAACATGATGGGCACACTCATCGATGTAGGAATGGGTAAAATCGCAAAAGAAAATATTCCCTCTATCTTAATTTCAAAAGATAGAAAAAAAGCAGGACAAACAGCTCCGGCACACCCCCTTTTCTTAGCGAAAATCGATTATTAAATTTTTGCTTCTAAACAAACCTTAATTTGTTTAAGATTCTTTGCAAACCTTAAGCCGATGTGGCGGAATGGCAGACGCGACAGACTCAAACTCTGTTCTTAGCAATAGGGTGCTGGTTCGACTCCAGTCATCGGCAAATACCCGGAAACATTTTCAGAAATGACAATTTTTCCGGTTTTTTTTACCTTTTTTTTCTCTAGGATCATAGACAACACCTGATTCATCCATTTGTTGGGATACTTCCCATGTTAAAAAATCCATTTTTTTCTGATTATTAAATGCTTAAAAACCTTTAGAAATAATAGAAAATCCTGGATGGGTGTTATGGGATTGGCTTACTTCCTTAATAAATGGGTTCAAAAGGGCTCGGATGTTGAATGACTAAACGAAAATTTCTTTACTCAGAAGTTTTTGTTTATTTATTTTATAGCTCTGAACAAAGGACATGGTATGAAAAAATCTTCTATTACGTTTTCTAAAGCAGCAGCTTCTGTAATTATCGGTGGAACTTATAGACATTACAAAAATCTTTTATATAAAGTCATAGCGATAGCTCACCATAGTGAAACCTTAGAAGAACTTGTGGTTTATCAAGCTCTTTATGGAGAACATGGCGTCTGGGTGAGGCCTTTAGGCCTGTTTATCGAAGAAATTGAACTCGATGGTGCAAAAGTTTCTCGATTTGCTCTAGTCCAAGATTAACTATCTGATTTTAAATTTTTTATTATCTATATTTTTGTTCAATTCTTATTGACCCTAGACAACTAGGTCCGATAAAATAGAACCCTCATTTTTCAAAAGATTTTTATGGAAAAAAAACGGTATTTTTTAGATCTCAATTTAACGGATTGGGAAGAGTGGGCTGAATCGTTTGGATTTGCCTCATTTCGCGGAAAGCAAATTTTTAATTTCATTTTCAAACAGTTAGCGATATCTATTGAAGAGATGTCAAATTTACCCAAAGAAGTAAAAGGGTGCCTTGAAAAGACAATCGATTTTTACCTCCCTTCTATCGACACTGCTTTAAAATCTATTGACCAAAGCGTGAAATTTCTTTTGAAAACCCATGACAATTTCTTTATTGAATCTGTACTCATGCCTTCTGAAAATCGAACAACTTTGTGCATCAGTTCTCAAGTAGGCTGTAAGATGGGATGCACCTTTTGTCAAACAGGCAAGATGGGCTTAGCTCGCCATCTTTCTTCTGGAGAAATTTTATCTCAGCTGATTTTAGCAGGTCGTTATGTCAAAGAGCATGGAATCGAAAAACCTGTTTCAAATATTGTATTTATGGGAATGGGTGAACCATTAGATAATTATGATCATGTCGTGAAAGCTTTAAAGATTATGACAGCAAAAGAAGGATTTGAGTTATCGAAAAATAAGGTGACTGTCTCCACTTGTGGATTGATCCCTGCAATTCGAAAACTTGCTAAAGATATCGATGTTTCTTTAGCTATTTCATTACACACAGCCGATGAAGATGAGCGCTCTAATATGATGCCGATTAACAAAAAATATTCGCTAAAAGATTTAAAAGCC
>CAZZJD010000309.1:0-2713 GCA_964654305.1 uncultured Chitinophagaceae bacterium | reverse complement strand
GAAAGTGCTGCTCGATCGGTGGCCTACATCACCGACCATGAAACGGCCTTGGCGGCCGATGATGCCTTGCGTGGTTTCGTTCAAGGCTGCGACGTCTTGATCTTCGATTCCATGTTCGATGAGCGTATCGATGCAGACAAGCCGCGCTGGGGACACTCGACGGTGCAGGAGGGGCTCACGCTGGCGCGCGAGGCCGGGTGTGCACAGTTCGTTGCCTTTCACCACAACCCGAACTATCCCGACTCAGTGATGCGCGGGCTTGACGCCTGGCTGGCCGAACAGCGCGGGGTCAAGGCTTTCGCAGCCCGTGAAGGCCTGAGTCTTCTGATCGAATGAAGTCGCGGACGCCGTGACCTCCACGTATTTCCACGCGGCGGACTGGGTCGTCGTCGCGCTTTATTTCGCGCTCGTGACCTGGATTGGTCACAGTGTCAAAGGCCGACAATCCACCATACAGGAATACTTCCTGGGGTCACGGTCGCTTCCATGGCCGGCAGTTTCTGCTTCGATCGTTGCCACGGCAGTCAGCGGCGTGACGTTCATCGGCGTGCCATCGCTGGTGTTTGCGCAGCAGGGCGATTTTCGCTATCTGCAGTTCTGTCTGGCAGGACTCTTGTCAAAGTGGATCCTCGGTCGCTGGATCTTGCCGCAGCTCTACGCGCGCAACTATTCGAGTCCGTACGACTTCATCCGCGAGAAGCTTGGCTCCGGCTTGGGCCGATTATCCGCCATGCTGTTTTTCATCGGTGCCGTACTCGGTCAGGGCGTTCGGGTATTCGCCGTTTCGCTGGTGCTGGAACTTCTGACGGGCCTTGGTTTCGCATGGTGTGTACTGCTCAGCGTGGGTGTGGCGGCGATCAGCACACTGCTCGGCGGAGTACGCGCCGTTGTCTGGTCGGATGTGCTGCAGTTCGCCATGTTTGTCGGTGGTGGGCTGCTCGCAGTATGGTTCGTTTCGGCAGGCTATCCCGGAGGATTTTCTGCGGTGCTGGATGCTGCGGACTCGGCCGGCAAGACCCATGTATTCGTGCTCGATGCCGACCCCCGGGTCAACTTCACATTCTGGGCCGCCGTGTTCGCCATGCCTTTTCAGAATCTGGCGGCATACGGCACCGATCAGCTCAATACCCAGCGCATGCTTTGCTGCCGCTCGGTGCGCGAAGCACGGCTCGCACTCTACGCGAGCAACGCCGGCGAGTTCGTCGTACTGCTCTTTCTGCTGGTGGGCGCGTCGCTGTGGGCTTATTACCAGATCAATCCGCTCGATCCTGCGTTCGCGGCGCTCGTACAGCAAAACATCGACCGCATTTTCCCTGCGTTCATACTGTCGGAAATGCCGATCGGACTGCGCGGATTCATGGTGGCTGCGTTGTTCGCGGCGGCCATGTCGAGCCCCGTGTTGTCGGCGCTCGCTGAAACGTCGATCACGATGTTTCATGCGGGACATGCGGCGGGCACGCTCGCCGAAGATCGCGCCGTATGGCTCTCCCGCTTGCTTGTCGCCATATGGGCGGCGGTGCTCGGAGGCTTCGCGCTGCTGCTATCGGGCACTGGCGAGCAGTTGGTGCCATTGGCTTTCGCGATGACTGCGTACACCTATGGCCCGATGCTGGGGCTGTTTCTCTTGGCCTTATTCGTGCCAAAGCGTCGCATCGTCAATCCGAAGGTCGGCGTACTCGTGTCGCTCGCGGGAGTGTTTGTGGTACACAATGCCCATTGGCTCGGGTTGTCGGCGGCCAAAGAAGTGGTCGCCTTCCCATGGCTGTTTCCATGGGGCGTGATGCTGTGTGTGGGGTTTGCCATGCTGCCGCTTCCGCTTCGGGCTGGCCGCGATTGAGCGTATAGAGGGGGTGTTTATGCTGGGTGCAATGCAGGATCATCCGCTACTGATCTGGCGGCTGATCGAGTTCGCAGCGCGAAATCATCCGACCACTGAGGTTGTCTCCCGGCGCGTGGAGGGTGACCTGCACCGCTACGATTACCAATCGGCTGTGCGTCGGTGTCGTAAGGTCGCCAATGCGCTCGATTCACTGGGCGTAGGCCGTTGCGAGCGGGTGGCGACTCTGGCCTGGAACGGCTATCGCCATTTCGAGCTGTACTACGGAGTCAGTGGCAGTGCTCGCGTGCTGCACACCATCAATCCGCGGCTGCCTCCCGAGCAAATCGCCTGGATCGTCAACGACGCAGAAGATCAGATTGTCTGCTTCGATCTGACGTTCCTGCCGATCGTGCGTGCGATCGCCGCGCAGTGCCCGACGGTGAAGCATTGGATCGCGCTCTGCGATAGCGATCGACTTCCCGCTGATACCGGGCTTTCCGGTTTAATCAGTTACGAGGCGTGGATCGAACCTGCGGCCGAAGAGTATGTCTGGCCCGAGTTCGACGAAAAGACCGCGGCGGCGTTGTGCTACACGAGCGGCACCACTGGCAATCCGAAAGGTGTGCTGTATAGCCATCGCTCGACAGTGTTGCACGCCTACGGCTCGGCCTTGCCCGACATGGTCAACGTATCGGCCCGTGACTGCATCTTGCCGGTCGTGCCCATGTTCCATGTCAACGCCTGGGGTGTGCCCTATGTGGCACCGATGGTCGGCGCCAAGTTGGTTTTCCCGGGTCCGGCCCTTGATGGTAAGTCGATCTACGAGCTGCTCGAGAGCGAGAAGGCTACGGCCGCGGCGGGCGTTCCGACGGTGTGGCTCGCCTTGCTAAATCA
>CAZZJD010000308.1:0-2716 GCA_964654305.1 uncultured Chitinophagaceae bacterium | reverse complement strand
GTGGCCAGATAAACTTGCATGGGGCGCTTGTCCAGTTTGTCCAAAATCGACTTCACTTTCTCGCGGGCCTCAGGCTGGCCGATCACCAAAATGGAGTTGGCCCGGTTGTCGGCGATCAGGCGCGTTTTGCCCACAATGACCGACTCGGCAGCCTGTTCCTCGCCTGGCTCAGAGAGCGATCCAAGCCGACCGGCTCCAGAGGTGCCCCCAGCCAGACCGCTGCTGCTGCTGGCCCCGCCGGCGGCCATGCCCGTGCCAATGCCCCCTGTGGTGGTCCGAGTGGGAGCCCCGGTCCCAGCCGTTCCACTGGCCCCGCCTTCCTCGCCCTCCTCCTTCAACATATCGGCCAAAATCGGCAACATGTCAGAGGCAGCCACATAGTTGAGCGGCTGCTCGTAGGGATCACTCAAATCAACGGCGACATCGAACTCTTTGATCAGCTTTCTGATGTAATCCATGTTCATCGGGCGGGTGACGATCAGGATCCGGTTGGTCCGCGTGTCGGCGATCAGCTGGATGTCCCCGGAGACGCTCCCCCCTTCCCCGACGTTGATGGAAGCGCTGGCCCCACCGGCGGGGACCCCAGGAGCCCCCGGAACACCCGGCGGCTGCGCAGGCTGACCTTGCGCGGCCCGGGCCACCGCAGAACCGGTTTTGGCCTCGTTGCGTTTTTCCAGGATCTGGGTGATCAGCTCCACCACGCGGTCCGCGTTGGCCTGCTGCAGTTGGACAAATTCCGACCGCACTTCCGGCGCGGGTTGATCCACCAGCTGGCGCACCTCGATCAGGCGACGAATCAGGGTGGAGTTTTCCGTGATCACCACCTGATTGGCCACGGGCACCGCCACCATGCTCCCGTAGGGATGCAGAACGATGAATTGATTAAAAATTTCCACCGCGTCGGCAGCCGCCAGATGGGTCAGCGGCATCACGTAGGAGGCGATCACCTCACCCTCGGGGAGCTCGTCCTCGTTGGTAAAAACAAACACGCCTTCGCTGCGGGGATTTTTCCCGCCGGCGGTGTTGATGACCTTGACCGTCTTTTTGTCCACGGCAATGAAGGCGTAACCATTCAGAAGCAGGGTGGATTCAATCAGGCGGATCGCCTCGTCCTTGGTCACGGGCTGGTTGAGGGTGAGGCTGAGGTTGGGGCCCCCCGCCGCCAAACTGGCGTCCTTGATCAAGGTCACCCCCTTCAGTCGTTCATAGACGAGCAAGAAATCCGAAACGGGATTGTTGGGAAATTGGATGATATCCGGTGAGATCATTTCCTGGGCAGAGGACGATCCGGAAGCCACAGGAGAAATTGGGGTGACCGGCGCTTGGGCTTGGAGGGGGGTTGCCCACACCCCAACCGCCCCGGCCATGAGGAAAAATAGCCTCATCGGGGAGGGGCCGATGGGATCGGCACTACCCGTCGCCGAATCACAGGGGCCGCTGGAGCCGGTTGTTGGCCTGAAGCACCCATGACCGCCTGGGCCGGTTGAGGCTGAGGTTGAGGGGTGGGCGGGGTCTGTCCCGAACCTGTTTCCCCATGAGGGCCGGAGACAGTTTCATAGCTAAGAGTGGCGACTTCCGAACCTTTTCGAATCTTGGCTTTTAACTTTTTAGGATCCCCGGAAGGGTCTCTTTCAACCTGCAGAAGAATCATGCCCTGACCAGCAGGGGAAGGCGTGGCTCCAATCATCAACCGGTCTGGTCGATTCCGGTTGGCGACGAGGACGTAATCCTGTCCGTCCATGCGGACGTAACCCGCCAGGATCAGATCTTTGGCAAAATCGGCATTTGCTTCGATCGTGGAAGCCCAGGTAAAGGGGCTTTTTTTAAGCAGAGGAGCAAAGCGGCTGACTTCCAGGGCCTTGGGCAATCCAGAATTCAAGCGAGGCCCTTCCGCAGAGGAACCCAAACCAGATACAGCACCGGACAAGTCCATACTTTCTGAGGCTAAGCCGGCGCAGGCGCCGGCCAGCAGCAGACAGAGGGGGCATGTGAAGAACTTGCTCATGGATTGTTGGGCCGAAAGAACTGTCCAACCACCACCTCCCCGGTCATTTTGGGGGGTTCCGGCCCTATTTTCAGGCTTAACGAGGTCACGGCGATTCCCTGCTCCGGACGATAGGCCGCCACCAGCCATTCCAGGAACTGCCCCAGGCTTCCGTTCATTCTCATCCGATGGGTATAGAGCAGAAAACGCGGCCCGCTCTTGGGAGCGGGGACTTTTTGCTCCTCAACCTTCAGGCCGGCGGCGTTGGCGGCATTCTGCAACATCATCTGCAGGGCGGGAGAAGGATTTTCCGCGGGAGCGGCCTGAAAATGCTTCCCCAGCCAATCTGCCTGTAAGCGCCAATCTTCCCGCTGCCCCACCCAGAAGCGCGCCTCGCTCAGCTCCTCTTCCATTTGGGCCAGGCGTCGGCGCTGGGTGCGATCGAGATCCAGGAACACCTTCAGGAGAATAAGATGTAGCCCGACCACCAGCGCCCCCAGGAGAAGGAACGTTAGCTTTTTTTCATGGCGCGTCAGAACCCGCACTTTCACCTCCTTCCTCGCTTTCGCTGATCACTCCGGGCGGAATTCCCTCCGCCTGAAAACGCGCGTTGCCGTTGGGTAGCAGCTGAGGGGGCAGATATTTCCAGCGGAAACCCGCCAGGCCCGGCTCCTTTTTCAGCCAGTTCAGGTACTGGTCCACCAGCTGCAGGTTTTTGCCCTCCCCTTGAAG
>CAZZJD010000307.1:0-2718 GCA_964654305.1 uncultured Chitinophagaceae bacterium | reverse complement strand
AGTAATTAAGAATAAGTATTTGTAGGTTGGCTTTTACCTTATCAAGGTGACTGTTCCTTTCTGAAAATGTTTTTTGCCAGTGAAATCTACTCCCTGCACTATCCAAACATATATACCAGCTTCTTGAGGTGATCCCTTAAATGTTCCATCCCATCCTTTCCCTGGAATGTTAGTAGAAAAAATTTCATTTCCCCATCTGTTAAACACTTTAAAGAAATCAAATTGTTGTATCCCTACGGGTATCGGTCTGAAACTGTCATTTAATCTATTATTATCAGGAGAAAATGCATTGGGTACAAAAAAGCCGGGTTGTGTTTTAAATATTTTGATTAGTATGGTGTCGTATGCAAAACAACCTTCAGGCGTTTCAACCCTCACTATATAACGAAATGCGTCATCTGCATCATTAAAGATTGCCACTGGATTGCGAATGTTTGCATTATTTAAAAAAGCGTCGGGAGCCCAGGTATAGTTGGTGCCGCCACTTGCATTTAATTGAAGCCGCTGACCAACAATAACGGAAGTATCGTTACCTGCATTTGCCTGTACTACAGGAATTACAGTAACCAGTACTGTGTCTGATACCGGTTTAGGGCAACCGTTATTGGAGGTGCCTGTAAGGGTGTATGGTTGTGTAGATAAAGGGGTGGCTTGTGTTGTTAATTGTGTAGCGGAACTAAGTGTTGATGAGGGCTGCCATAACCAGTTTAGGGCATTTCCTGATCCGCGCAGGGTAGCCCTGCCATTTATACATATACTGGTATCTTTCCCTGCATTAACCAAAGGGTAAGGAATTGTTGTAATGCTTACATTCACACTATCTGAACAGCCTCCAATTCTGGCAATAAGTTTGAAGTTATTGGTGCCTGCGGGGGCAATTAGTTTTGCATTTTTTTGATTCGGGTCAATAAAAAATCCGGCAGGCTGCCAGTTAAATTGGAGGCCATCACTTTCAGGATTGAGTTGTATAGTATCTGTTAGGCAAATGGTCGTATCTTTTAAAGGCAATAGCAATACGAATTTTTTGACTACCACCTTTACAGAATCTTTATTTACACAACCAGGTCCTGAAGTGAGTGTGGCATAATACGTAGTCGTTGTGTCGGGAGATACAATCGGGTTGGGAATATTGGTATTGTTAATGGCAATATTAGGCGTCCACGACCAAGTGCCGTTACCGCTACCAGTAAGTTGCAGACGGTCATTAATACAAATCGTAGTATCGTTGGTAATATTAATGGGGGGCTTATCTGTTATCGAGATTGTTTTGGTAATAGTGTCCAAGCACCCTTTATTACTTCCTACAATAAGTCTGACATTATAATCACCAGTGGAAGGATAGGAATATTGAGGATTTTTAAGAAGAGAGGTATCGGCTGTTGTATTGTTATTCCCGAAATTCCAGAACCAGTAGTTGGGGCTACCGTAATTTGAACGGGTTGCATCTTCAAATTGAACTGGTATATCTTTGCATCCTATAGCAAATTTCATATCCGGGAAGAAGCCGGGATAAATGTAGTAAGTGCTAATGGCACTATCTGCACAAAAGCTTTCTTTATTAACGATTAGTTTTACTTTATAGGTTCCTGTGTCGGGGAATATAAAAGTAGGAGACGGCGCCACAGATGTATCGCTGAGGATACCGGGCACGCCAAAATCCCAAAACCAGCTTTGAATTAAAGATGAATTTGAGAGGTTGGTAAAAGTTTTTGTGTAGGTATCACAACCTCTTTCATCGATATTAAGAGTTGCTTCCGCAATTTGACAAGGGGAGATCCGAATAATAAAATCTTTTCTGTGTTCAGAGATCGGAAAACCATTTCGCCACTCTGTTACACATACATTAACTACAAAATAAGAGAGTCCTACTGGGTTTACGATTCCGTCTGGTGCGATCCCCTCTATTAATCCACTTTGTGGAACAATCGTAACGTTACTGCCGAGAGGACTTGCACCTGAATAATTATTTTGATAAACGATCGGTGTATAGGGAGGAGCAAAAGGTTTGCGTGTGCTTGCATTGGTGATTCCAATACTATTATAGGCCTCACAAAAACGATAGCTTAATGAGTCTCCATCCGGATCTACAGCAGAAAATGGAAGTGTGAATTTTCTGTTTCGGCATACAAGTATTGTGTCTCTGATATTAAAGACCGGACTTGAGTTTGGTTGACTTCCGACAATTCGGGTGCCAGGAATATTGGCAATATAGGTAGCCCCTGCGTTTACTCCACTAATGTTTGAAACTCCGTTTAGTCGACAGCAGGATTGAAAAGATACCGTATAGCCATCCGTGTTTATTGGGAGATCAACTATTTGTGTATACGTGCCAATTTGATAACATACAGGAGGTGCATTTTGAATGCAAAATCCAGGATTGACCAGATTTAATTCCGCAAAGTCTGATCTGCTTACAGGAAGGCTGTCTATAAGAGGGGTATTGCTCCCATTTATGAAAATGCCTAATACCACGAGGGTAGGAAGGTCGGCTGTTGCTGTTCCGCTCCCACCGGCGATGGGGTTACAATCTCTGAAAAGACGTAATGAAAGTTCATATCTTGAAGTGCCCGGTGTTGCACCGGCCCCTAGATATCTGTAAAATAATTCACCTCCGGAAATATGAGCGGCATTAGATTGTTGATGAAAACAACTAAATAGAACGGGCTCACGAATATTCCCTGACCATGTGCGATTTTGAAGAGCTTCCATCGCGTTTTG
>CAZZJD010000306.1:0-2731 GCA_964654305.1 uncultured Chitinophagaceae bacterium | reverse complement strand
ATTTTGAATTGGGAGAAAATGTGGTAGTTGACAGATTATTTCCACAGGCATTTTGGACAAATAAATAAACACAATTGGTGAAATAGCATTTATAAATGCAACTTAACACGTGCCGCCGCCATCTTGTTTTCAATTCCGTTATTGAAATTAAATCTTCCATTGGCTGTATTATGTATGCTTTCATAACGAATGCCTGGAATTAAAATGAATTTCTGTCCAATATGAATAATGTTTTCTGCAAAAACAGCGGTATTGTTGGTGATAAAATTCAAGTCTGTTACAAAGGGTTCTATGTTATTAAGATTGAATTCCGAACCTGTATCGCCTTTCCCATTTTGTAGACGAACGGTATTTCCTCTAAAATATCTTACCCCTACTGCAATGGTATTTTTGAGAGATCCTAATTTATATTCATTTACATAGCGTAATTCTGCGCCCATATTTTTATAACGATCAATATCTATTCTTCTGTTGTTAAATTGAAGGGTAGTCGTATTGATCGTGTCACGGATTGTCGGAGCCTGAATGAAACCGATACTGTTTCGGTCTCCGTTCATGCCAAATAGTTTCACATTAATACGACTATTATCACTGATGGTATAGTCGGCATTCAGTGCCGCAATATTCCAATTTACCTGAAACCAGTTTCTGCTTCTTACACTTTGCAAATGGTTTTCTTTGAATTGTGCATCCGTTAATCCACCGGGTTGCTGACTGAGATAGTTAAAATGTGTCAACTCGACACCTATTTTCAAGCGAGGATTGATTTTGTAAGAGAAGGTTCCATATCCGGTATTGACGGTATAGTCGCTGTTGGGTCTGGAACCATTTCCATTTCTACGATCCCAGAATGCATAATAGTTTGCTTTACCATTGTTGCCACCAAGCGCGTTATAAGTATTGAACATGCCAAAACTTCCTGCCGTTTGTTGTGTTTCGAATTGGAGAGGCTTCTCTAAATCACTTCCATCCTTCAATATAAAATTAACCATGCCCCCAAATTGCGGACCATATTGCAGACTGCCTGCTCCACGAACCACTTGAATTCTTTGAACCGAATTCAATTGGGGAGTATAATAGGCTTCGGGGTAACCGAATGGGTCACTGGAAATATCATATCCGTTTTGACGGGTATTGAACTCCCAGCTGCGATTGGGACTTAATCCTCTGGCTCCGATATTGATCTGAATGCCACTGGGGTCGTTTTCCCATATCTGAATGCCCGGCACTTTGGCCATTACCTGACGCATGGTATTGGTGGCCAGATTTCCCTGCACATTTTCCATGATGATGAGGGAGTTTTTCTTCCCGGCATTGATCTGAGTGCCCAGAAGTTCGGGTAGAAAATAGATGTCTGCCTTTGTATTTCTGCCTACAAGCGTGACCTCAGAAAGATATTTCGTATGTGTACGAACCGTATCTCTTGTGGTTTCCTGAGCAATTGTATGTTGAAAAAAATATAAGTGTGTCGCAACTAAAAGCAATAATAAACGAATCATTTTCCTCTTTTTAGTGCCGCAAATATCCGAACATGGCCCGGTTGGGCACTTACGATAAGCGGAAAAACCGGTTTTCGGAAATAGGAAATTCGAAATGCAGGTTGTCGAGTTGTCTTGTTATCGTGGTATCTTTTATTATCGTAATAGCAATTCACAGGGTTTTAGTCCCGTATGCTTCTTAAAGGCCGTTGAGAAGTGGGAAATTGAGGAATATCCGAGCAGATCACTTACTTCAGTAACGGTTAGTCCTTTTTCGTATAGGAGGTAGCGGGCATGCTGCATTCTTTCATTTTGATAAAAGTCAAAGATTGTAGTGCCGAACATGGCTTTAAATCCTTTTTTCAAGTAACATTCGTTGGTGCCCACCTTTTTACTTAATTCTTTAATGGTGATAGGTTCTCCCAGTCTTTGCAAGAGAATTTCTTTTGCCAACATCATGCGGGCTCGGTCATCATCCAACGTGGGGAATTTACAGGCAAAACTCTCTTCTGCCTTATCTTCAACTATACACTCAAGTCCATATAATAGCAAGGCCTGTATCTGACTATTGAGATAAATAGTTTGCAAAGCACTACTGTAATTATGATTTAATACATTTTGAAGAATATCACGGGTGCGATTACAGAGATTGACAGTATTTGTAAAAGAATTTTTTCTTTGAAAAGCCATCAGTTCATCACTCAAGCTTTTCGATGAATTAGGGCTTGTGAATTGCTTTAAGTAACCGGAAGAATATTGAAAAACCAGAATATTAAGCCTTTGTTCTGATTGGCAATTTTTGTGTTGCCTACAAATGCCGGAACTACATTCGGGGTGACTGCAATATCTGTTATTAGAAACACAGAAACGCAGTTCAATTTTTCTTTCTTTAATATTTTTGGGGTGATAGTGATAGGAGAGGATGCCAATATCGTCTAGATCCTGCTCCCGAGTCAATCTGTAAGCATAATTGCGCATTTGCAGGCCTGCGGCAATATCCAGCACCGATTCAGCCACCAGCTCGAGTGATTCGGACATGAGCGGCTGTAATTCAGAGCTGGTCAATATTTCATGGATCGACTGCATCGAAGGGCAAAGGTAAAGAATCCGGAAGAAGGAGTTTATAAAGTTAATAAAGTTTGTAAAGTGAAAAGAGGGTTTTAAAGGCAGAAATAAGAGGAAAATTCTTTCAATTTTATAACCGTATAAACTTTCTACTCCGCCCCCTTTTTCGTACCTTCGCCATCAATAAA
>CAZZJD010000305.1:0-2757 GCA_964654305.1 uncultured Chitinophagaceae bacterium | reverse complement strand
GGGCCCATGTGGGCGACGGCATCCGCCACCTTCTCGGGCTCCTCGGCGGTCAGCGCCTCCGGAATTCCGGTCTTCACATCGCAGAACGCGCAGGCCCGCGTGCAGGTATCGCCCATGATCATGAAGGTCGCGTGCTTCTTCGACCAGCATTCACCGATATTGGGGCAGCCTGCCTCTTCGCAAACCGTATGCAGCCCGTGCGCCTTCACGATGGCCTTGGTCTCGGAAAACACTTTCGAGCCCGGGGCTTTCACGCGGATCCAGTCCGGCTTGCGCTGGATGGGATTTACAGGCCGCTCCCGTTTTTCAGGGTGCCGAAGCGCGCGGAGATCCTTGGTGTTCTGGTCGAAAACGGTGGGCATGGCGCAACATATAATCCGGAAAGACGGGAATCACATCCCGCCCAATTCTTGTGACGGGCGAATTCCGTTAATTTCAAGGGGCGGATTCGCGGGAAAATTTCCGCGAAACTAACCCAAGCCTTGCTTGAGACTTGGGCAATGTTACCCTATTTGAAATAAAACGTGAGCGGCAAAACACCGCTGTGGAGGAAATCTGATGACGGTTCCTGCAATGCAGACGGAATCCATTCGCGCCCCCTTCGACATCAAGCGAACCCAGCGTTCCCTGATCTCGGCCCTCGTGGAGGCGCGCAGCCGCTTCGGCGGCAAGACGATCGCCATCTGGGACGCGGACGATCGCCAGCTCTCCTACGACGAGATCGTGCGCGCTTCCTTCGCGCTCGGCAGCGCCATGCGCAAATACGCCAAGCCCAAGGAGAGCGTCGGCATCATGCTGCCGACCGGCGTCGGCGCCGTTCTCGCCTTCTTTGCGATCCACGCCTTCGGCCGTGTCCCCGCAATGCTGAACTTCACGGCCGGCTCCCGCAACCTCAAGGCCGCCTGCGCCGCCGGTGAGGTAAAGGTCATCGCCACCGCCCGGCGCTTCGTGGAACTTGCCAAGCTCGAGCCGCTCATCGAGGAACTCTCGACCGTCGCCCGCATCGTCTACCTCGAGGACGTGCGCGAGAACCTCTCGATCATCGACAAGGTCGCCGCCGTCGTCGGCTCGCTCATGCCCGCCTGGGTCTTCGAGAAGTGGCCGCATCACGACGAGACGGCCGTGATCCTCTTCACCTCGGGCACCGAGGGTGACCCCAAGGGCGTCGTGCTCAGCCACGCCAACGTGCTGGCCAACATCGAGCAGGTGCGCGCGCACATCGACCTCTATCCAAAGACCGACGTGCTCTTCAACCCGCTGCCGACCTTCCACTGCTTCGGCCTGACAGTGGGCAGCCTGCTGCCGCTCTTCATCGGCGTGAAGACGGTCTGCCATCCCTCGCCCCTGCACGTGAAGGAAATCACCAAGCGCGTCCGCCTGACCAAGGCGACAATCCTGATGGCGACCGACACGTTCATCTCGCAATACGCCCGCGCCAGCGACGAGGGCGACCTCGCCTCACTCAGGCTCGCCGTCTGCGGCGCCGAGCGCGTGCGCGACGAGACCCGCGCCCTCCTCCGTCGCCGCTGCAACATGGAGATCCTCGAAGGCTACGGCGTCACCGAGGCTGCCCCCGTCGTTGCCGCCAACCAGCCTGGCAACAACAAGCTCGGCACCGTCGGCAAGCTCATGGCCGGCATGGAATACAAGCTCGAACCCGTCGAGGGCATCCCGAACGCCGGCCGCCTTTTCGTGCGCGGCCCGAACGTGATGAAGGGCTACCTCAAGCCCGACCAGCCCGGCGTGCTGCATCCGCTGGCCGATGGCTGGCATGACACGGGCGATGTGGTCGCCATCGACGATGAGGGCTTCATCGCCATCCGCGGCCGCGTGAAGCGCTTCGCCAAGATCGGCGGCGAGATGGTCTCCTTGGCCGTCGTCGAGAACTGCGCCTCGGCCCTCTGGCCCGACAACATGCACGCCGCCGTCTCGCTGCCGGATGGCCGCAAGGGCGAACAGATCGTACTCCTGACCGATGCGAAGAACGCCAACCGGGCCGAGATCGTCGCCTGGGCCCAGAACCACGGCGTACCTGAACTTTCGGTGCCGCGCCGCGTCTTCATCGTGGACCAGGTGCCCGTTCTTGGCACCGGCAAGACGGACTATGGCACCGTGACCAGGGTCGCGCGCGAGAACCTCGCCGCAATCGAGGCGAAGGCCGCGGAATAGTCGCCGCACCCGACATCAAGGCAACAAGCACGAGACCCTGCACAACATTTGTGCAGGGTCTTTTGTTGACGTGCAAAGCGCACCGGTGCCAACTGATCAGACCGCGAACCACAAGCACGCAATGGACCGACCACCAGCGCAAGCCAACGACGAGCCAGCCAGTCCGCCCGCAAGCGCGCGCCCGGGCCAGGATCGCCCTTTCCTCGACTATGCGCTCAGCCGACCCTATGACGAGATGTTCGCATCCGACGGCACGGCGAGGCCCCATGCCGCCGCGCTCCTCGAAACCCTGACGCGACTGCCGCCCGAGGAACTCGTTCGCCGCCAGCAGGCCTGCGAACAATCCTTCCTGCATCAGGGCATCACCTTCACCGTCTACGGGCACCAGGACGCGACCGAGAAGATCATCCCGACCGATCTTCTGCCGCGCATCATTCCCGGGCGCGAATGGGACCGCCTCGAGGCGGGCCTGCGCCAGCGGCTTCACGCGCTGAACCTGTTCCTGAAGGACGTCTACAACGATGGCCGCATCCTGAATGCGGGTGTCGTTCCCCGTGACCTGGTCTATGGCTCGAAGCACTACCTGCG
>CAZZJD010000304.1:0-2761 GCA_964654305.1 uncultured Chitinophagaceae bacterium | reverse complement strand
GAAGCAATATCGGGAATGCTGTATTTCCTACCAGAATTAAAATGGACAGAATGATAATAATTCCTCCCATGGTAGGCGTGCCTTTTTTCTGCTGTTCTCCTGCAAGCCCCAGATCACGAACCGATTCACCAATCTGCTTATACTTAAGAAACGCAATAATTTTTTTACCGAACACCATAGAGATGACCAATGACAAAACCATAGCGATCATGACCCTGCTGGTAATGTACTGAAACAGATTACCTCCGGGAATGTCAATCCCCTCTTTTGCAAACCAATCAAATAAATGTTTCAGCATTGTTTACAGTTCGTTTTGATTTTCAAACATTCAGTTCACCAAATACCCTACGCAACTCTGCCTTATCATCAAAGGGATATTTCTCTCCCTTTATCTCCTGATATTTTTCATGCCCTTTCCCTGCAATCAGAATAATGTCATTTTCATCAGCTAGTTTCACAGCTGTATAAATCGCATTTCTGCGATCACTGATTGACATCATCTTTCTTTTTGCGGCACTGCTCAGTTCGGATTCCATATCCGTGAGAATGGACTCCGGCTCTTCCGATCTTGGATTATCGCTGGTGAAAATCACCTGATCACTCCACTCGCAGGCAACCGCACCCATCAGCGGTCTTTTCGTCTTATCACGATCTCCCCCGCAGCCCACTACTGTGATCAGTTGCTCATTCTTTTGCTTCAATTGCTGAATAGTTGACAGTACATTTTTCAATGCATCGGGTGTATGCGCATAATCAATGATGCCTAGTAGGTTTTTATTCGATGATCTGATCGTTTCAAATCGTCCTTCCGCACCTGTGATATTGCTGAGTGTACTAAGTACTTTTTCTTCAGGCTCACCCAATAAAACAGCTGCAGCGTAAACAGCCAGCAGATTATACGCATTGAACATACCGATCAGCCTGAAATGTACCTGATGCTGCTGCACTTCCATCTGTAATCCTTCCAGGGTATTTTCTAAAATCTTTGCCTTAAAATCAGTAATCGTGCGCAGACTGTAATAATATTTTTTTGCCCTCGTATTCTGCAACATTACCGCACCGCGCTGATCATCCAGATTACTTAATGCGAACGCATCGGAACCAAGCACATCAAAAAAAGCTTTCTTTGCTTTGATATAGGCATCAAAAGTCTGATGATAATCAAGATGATCATGTGTGAGATTCGTAAACACTGCTCCCGCAAACCTGATTCCTTCTATTCTGTGCTGGTGTATGGCATGACTGCTGCACTCCATAAATACATGCGTACAACCGACTGCATGCATCCGACCCAGCAATTCATTCAAACGAATAGCATCCGGTGTTGTATGGGTGGAGGATACGATCTCTTCGCCTATATGATTTTGCACAGTAGAAATCAGTCCGCATTTATGACCTGAAGCAGAAAATAGTTTAAATAACAATGTTGCAACCGTTGTCTTACCATTGGTTCCTGTTACTCCCACAATTTTCATTTGCTCACTCACACTGCCGTAAAAGAGATGTGCCATATTTCCTGCTGCTGCTGCGCTGTTGGCAACCAAGACATAAGTAACATCATGTAATAATTTTTCCGGCATCACTTCGCATACAACAGCTACCGCACCGCCTTCAACCGCTTTTGAAATGAACGCATGCCCATCCGCCTGTATTCCCCTGATGGCAATGAAACAGCTACCCTTCACCACTTCGTGTGAATTAGTGGACAAGCGGAGAATCTCCACATCTGTTGATCCTGCTACCTGCAATATGGAAGTTTTGTATAATATATCTCTCAGCAGCTTCATTAATTTAAATAGAGGATGATGGGTTGATTTTTTTGTGCTGTCATTCCCGCAGCAATTGACTGATTGACTACTTTTCCTTTACCCACTACTGACACTTTCCAGCCACTTGTTTCCAGCATATACAATGCATCTTTAAGTCCAAGCCCTCTTACATCCGGAACGGAAGATGTACTGATGGTGATGGGTTGTGCCGATACCTGGTTCCGCACTACTCCCGCTCTTCTCCAGCTTCCTGCAAAAGAATCATGATACTGCAACTGAAAAGTCTGTGCGATCGTCTGCAACTCTTTTTTATTTCCGCCGATTGCATAAGGAAGAGAATCTGCATACTGCTTAAATTGCAGCGGCTTAGGTTGCTGCAAAATGTATTTGTACAAGTGGTCTGCGATTTCACGAAATACCGGAGCAGCCACCGCTCCTCCGTAATAATTGGCAGCATGCGGTTTGTTTTTTACCACAACGATCATGGAATATTTTGGCTGATCTGCGGGAAAGTATCCTGCGAACGCAGATTGATACACGCCATCTTTATATTTGAATTTTCCGTCGTTCACTTTTGCTGTACCGGTTTTTCCGGCTGCTTTATACAAGGCCGTCTGAAAAGCATTTTTTCCGGTTCCCTCAGTACATACGGCAGCCAGACATTCCTGTAATTGAGCTATAGTGGACGTAGATGCAATAGCGTTTTCCAATACTGAAGGTTCATTTTTATAAACAACATTTCCATACTGACGTATTTCATTCAACAAATATGGCTTCATCAGTTTACCATTATTCGCAACGGCATTGTACACCATTAACAACTGCAGTGGAGATACCTGCAACTCATATCCGAATCCCCAGGAAACCAGTGTTTGCGGATGCCAGTAGGTTGCTTTCTCCGGATTCTTGACGTAGGGAGAAAATTCTTCTTTCAACTCTATTCCCGTTTTTTGATTCAGGTGTAAGCGCTTCAGATGTTTGTAATATGCAGC
>CAZZJD010000303.1:0-2780 GCA_964654305.1 uncultured Chitinophagaceae bacterium | reverse complement strand
AGTCGGTTCCAGCTGCCATGCGCGATCCGGCCGTTTCCTTTCCGTCCAACGCCGATGGCCGAAAATTGAATCAGTTCAACCGGACCAATCCATAGCCATGCCTCTGGGCTTGTCCCCCATTGGGTAGGGCCGCCTCTACGCAGGCGGCCGCCTTTGAAAGATTCCTCGCACCATGATTGTGAATTGCGGCCGGGTCTTAGACCCGGCCCTACCTAGCCTCATAGGATCAAATCTCAACTTTCTGTAGGGCCGCGCCCCGCCCCTTTGCAACCAATGGAAGACTCTCCTTAGCTTCTTGTCTGGGCTGCCCCATTTTGAGATATTGTCTCAATGAACACCGCTGCACCGACCGCTTCCGCCGGCATCATGGGCCGTCTCAAATCCGAAACCGCCGCCCAACACGCCGAGGCGGAGTCCAAACCCCTTGAGGCCGCCCTTGTCTCCGGAGCCATCGGGCACGATCAGTACAAAAAGTATCTCGCCCAGCGCTGGCTCATTCACCGTGAACTGGAAGCCGCCACCGATGCCGCCCTCAAGAAGGACTCCCGGCTCAGCTCGCTCGGACTGCCTGGTCTTTATCAGACCAAGAATCTGGAGACCGACCTTGCCCAGCTGGGCGTGGATCTGAAGTCGATCCAGCCGCTCAAGGGCGCGACCAAGCTGATCGCCGAAATCAAAAACGCTGCCTCCCCTGCCACGCTGATGGGCATCTATTACGTGTTTGAGGGCAGCAAGAACGGCGCCCGCTACATTGCCAAGGCGCTGGCCGGCCGGGCCCGGATCACTGCGCTGAAGTACCTAGACCCCCACGGCGAGGCCCAACGGGGGTTGTGGATGAAATTCCGCGCCGACATGGATGCGATTACCTGGACGCCGGCCGAGCAGGATTCGATGGTCAAGGCCGCCCAGGCCACTTTTACGGCGATCTCCTCCCTCGACGACGAGATTCACGCTGGCTGACGCTGGAATCGTTAAGGTGTCCAGTTTGGATTATTGGCGGCAGCAGCTCCGTTAGCCCAACGTCGCATGTCCCTTAACTCCTCAAAGCTGAGGAGACTGACGCTTCCATCGAGCTGAGCGGTTACGGCCTTGCCTCCATACACCATCCGAACTTGGCCAAAGGAGCGGGCAGAAGCGTTGGGATTGTAAGAAGAGGGCCAGCGGGGCGATGAGTTGGGAGCAGTTACGTAATAAAACCCATCTACATTCTGACCTCGGGCCGGATCTAACCCCCGGGCAGAGCAAAAAACGATCAACATGGATGGCTTTTCAGCCTGCACAATGCGGGTGATACAAACACCGTTGGTGGTGTAGCTGTAAGCGGGCTGACCGTTTTCATGGCCCCCGACAAAGTAGGAGTTCATGCCAAGGCTCGGCGACGCACTTACCAGATAACTGTGGTTGGGATTCAGCGGATCAATGGCAGAGGCCCGCTCGTTTACCAACATACTTCCCTCCAACTGATAATTTAGATATGGGGCAAGCCTCCAAGGCCAACGAGTTGATTCACTTCTATTCGGCCCAAAAGCGGTTCCGTTGGCATGGCTGGCTTGTCCATCCTCGTCGTAACCCGGCAGAAGCATTCCTCCATTATCTTGGGCCGCCGCCAAATACGCCGTGATTAGATTTTTGGCGGCAGAACTTTCCGCAGCCTGCTCTCCTGCCTTGCGGGCCCGACCCAAAACCGGGGTTGCCAGACCTGCCAGCAACCCGAGAACGGAGATCACCACCAATAATTCCACCAAAGAAAAAGCTGATTTTTTAAAGAGATAGAACATGGGAAACAATTTTGACAATCTACGAATGAACCCGGCGCCGGAACAGGAGCAGCACGCCAAGCCCGGTTGCCAGCAGAGCACCAGACCTGGGCTCGGGTATCAATACGGGCCCTAAGTTTCCCGCCGACTCCATGGAATAAAATCGAACCGTGGTTGCGGTCGGCGTGCTATCGAGTCCAATAAGCCCAAAGCCGAAATTCGTGCTGGGATTAGAGATCCAACCGTTCACCGTGCTAGTAACGTCGATTTGGACGGCACCATTACTGGTTATCATCACCTCGGCAATTCGTGGGCGCGAATAAAGCTTGTCGTTATACCAAGCAGGTATTCCAAACGCTCCGAGAGACGATACTTCTTGAAAGTCGGCACTAAGAGCAACTAGAGCTAGTCGGAAATTACCGGTGGTAAGGTCGGAATAAATCGGAGGGCCTTGATATGAGGGGTCTACGCTTACAGGTGTTTTGAAATTTTTGACGTTAAGCTGGAGCAGTTTCGCCGATTCAGACGACAGCGATGAAAGATCGTTAAATACAATAGCTCCGAAATTGAAATGCCGATCGTAAGTCGGATTGGTATTCAAAATATGCTGGCCAACATGAAAAGTGCCGCCATCAATTGTGCCCGTTCGGACCTCACTGTAAGAACCAAAGAAGTAATAGGCATCAGCATCATAAGACGCTCCTACCGTAACAGCCCTCGCCTCCAAAGCGGCAGTGAGCACTATCAAGAAAGAGATAAAACTACCCCGCATAATTAATCATCACTAAAGCACAAAGGGTGTTGTGGTAAATGAGATTTAGTCTCAAATAACCTTTTTGAATACCTACTGCTTTTATCCATTAGAAAATCTACTCGATCCTAACAAAAAATACATTAATTATTAACGATTTATCCAACGGTTTTACTTAAATCTAAACTTAAACCTAAATCCACAAAAAGGTCCCCCCTTGCGGGGCGGGGCCTTTTTGCTATTAACCATCCCTGCTTATGGCCGATTTCGAC
>CAZZJD010000302.1:0-2782 GCA_964654305.1 uncultured Chitinophagaceae bacterium | reverse complement strand
ACTCGATTATGTGACCTTCGACCTGAAACATATCGTAACGAGTGTATTCAAATTGCTCCAGACTTACGCGGAAGAAAAACAAATCAATTTTGAACTGATTTATGATCCTGCTTTGGAAATAAAAGTACTTGGCGACTCGGTCAGATTGAGGCAGATCTTAATCAATATATTGGGTAATGCCATCAAATTCACAGAAAAAGGAACGGTTCGACTCCATTGTAATGGATTCAAAAAAGAAGGCAGAGAGTGGACGGTTTCCTTCCTTTGTGAGGATACCGGTATCGGCATGAGCGACGAAATGAAAAAAAGAATGTTTCAGGACTTCTCCCAGGAGGACGAAACGTTTCAAAGAAAATTCGGCGGCAGCGGACTAGGTCTGGCTATTACCAGTGAGCTGGTGAAAATGATGGGAGGTACAATCAATATTGAGAGCCAAAAAAATGCCGGCACAAAAGTCTTCATTCATATACCATTGGAAATGACTATGCAGGAAGAAAAACAAATTATCATTCCTGCTTCCATCAACAAAGAAAAACTAAAATGCATTAAAGTGCTCGTTGCAGAAGATAATCAGTTCAATCGTGTTTTAATCCAGATCATTTTGAATAACAATCAGATGAAGTATGAAATAGCTGTCAATGGTCTGGAGGCATTTGAGATGGCAACGAGAGAACATTATGATATTATTTTAATGGATATACAAATGCCGGAAATGGACGGAATAGAATCTATGCAACGAATCAGGGAATCCGGTAAAGAGGATATGCCCATAATTGCGGTTACTGCAAACGCAATACCCGAAGAACTGAACCACTACCTTGAGTTGGGTTTTGATGATTTTATAACAAAACCTTTCACGGAAGAAACCCTACTTAGTAAAATGCTGAAATTTGTGTGACTAACTTAGAAGCAACCTCAAAATATAATATCTTCGTCAAAATTATCAATACGGTAAACCAGATATTATATGTTACCTCGTTATAAACGTATACTGCTTAAACTTTCGGGAGAGTCCCTGATGGGTGAAGACAATTTCGGAATGGATCCAAAAGTGATTGCTCAGTACGCAAAGGATATTAAAGAAATTACTGAACTGGGAGTGCAGGTGGCTGTGGTCATAGGAGGAGGAAATATTTACAGGGGCATGAACGAAGCCGAAACAGGTATTGAAAGGGCGCACGGAGATTATATGGGCATGCTGGCAACAGTAATCAATGGTATGGCTCTTCAGGCAAGTCTCGAAAAGATTGGTGTGTTTACAAGATTGCAAAGCGCCATAAAAATGGAGCAGATTGCAGAACCTTATATCAGAAGAAGAGCCATACGTCATCTTGAGAAAGGACGTGTGGTGATTTTTGGTGCAGGCACAGGCAATCCCTATTTTACTACTGACACAGCCGGTTCCCTGCGCGCCATTGAAATCAATGCAGATGTTATTTTGAAAGGTACAAGGGTGGATGGGATCTATACCGCAGATCCTGAAAAAGATCCTTCAGCCACTAAATATGAGAAGATCAGTTTCCACGAATGTCTGTCCAAAAACTTACGTGTAATGGACATGACCGCCTTTACTTTATGCATGGAGAATAAGTTGCCCATTATTGTGTTTGACATGAACCGGCCCGACAACCTAAAAAGAGTAGTCGCCGGTGAAAAAGTAGGAACAATCGTAACAGATTAACGATAACCCCGTTTCAGGTTGTAAGTCGTCTGCCCGTAGAAATTATTTTGTATTATTACAAAATATTAGAATTATTATGACCTTTTTATTTATCAATACGCTTCAATTAACTTTCCCGGAACTGGTTCTTTTTCTGATGGGATCACTTATTGTAGGTTTTGCAATCCATTTTCTTTGGGTAAACAGAAAAGGAGGTGAAGAAGCCCTCAAATTACTGTTAAAGGAAAAGGAAAAAGACGCAGATCAGTGGCGCTTGAAATATTACGATCTTGAAGAATCGAAAGAAAAGGAGGCAACTGCTTTATCTCAATCGATAAAATTACTGGAAGAAAAAGAAGAAAATCTGGCAATCGAAATCGAAGAACTGAGTCTGCTCAACCAACAACTTTTACTGAAACTTAAAAAAGTTTCTGCTGAACCTCAAAAAGAAAATGCGATCTCAAAACCGGATGCGCCTGAAGAGTCAATCAGTGAGGATTCCAAAAACTTCAGGCAGGAACTGCAAAAACTGGCGCAGAAATATAATTTGCTGGAAGGCGAACTGAACCGTTTACAGGAACGAATTTGATTATGCCTTCGTAGCAGTAGATTTCTTCTTTGAAACTTTCGCTGGGCGTGATTTACCAAAACTTCCCTTGGCAATTTTCCCTTTTTTTGTTTTTTTATCTCCTCTTCCCATATTAATATTTATTAGAGTTTAATGAATGATTTGAATCAATTATAATTTGGCAGCCAGCTCTTTTCCGGCCTTGAATTTTGCTACTTTTTTTGCTTTGATTTTAATGGTGGCGCCTGTCTTAGGATTGCGTCCGGTACGAGCAGATCTTTTACCTACTGAAAAGGTACCAAATCCTACAAGTGTTACCTTCCCTCCGCCTTTGAGTGTTTTTGTTATTGCTTCAGTAAATGCATCAATTGCGGAATTCGCCTGCGTTTTTGAAATGCCTACTTCTTCAGAAATTTTTACAATCAGGTCTCCTTTGTTCATATTTATTTTGTTTATGGATTTTTTTCGAGAGAGCAAATATATAGGCTTTTTTCACCGCACAAAATTATTTTTCTTGCCGTCTGCCTGTCAGATTCAATACACATAAAGGTTTC
>CAZZJD010000301.1:0-2784 GCA_964654305.1 uncultured Chitinophagaceae bacterium | reverse complement strand
ACTCCACCCACCATCCGAAGGGAATTACCCGCACATAAATGGTCTCCACCCTTTTTTTTCCGTTCGGCCACCAGACCACAAACGTTCCCTCTCTTTGTCCCTCCCTGAAAAAACCCACCCCCTTTTTTTTTCCATTCTCGTACCACGTTTCGACCTTCCCGCTGCGCTTACCCCCCTGCCAACCGCACCGCCGCTCAAGATTCCCGTTGCTGTACCATTCGGTCACCTCCCCCTCTATCCTTCCCTCGCGAAAACGGGTCTCCTGCACCAGCAGTCCCTGCGGGTTCCAAAATCTGGCAATTCCCTCCCGTTTTCCGTTTTCAAAAAAGGCCTCACTCTCCATTTTCCCATTGGGATACCAACTGCGGTAACGCCCGTGCACTCTCCCTTCCCAAAATTCCACCTCGGTTTTTCTCTCGGGTGACTCCGCCTTGGCTGTTCCGGTAAAGGGCTTTCCCTCATAGGTAAAAATTTCCCCTTGGGCTTTCAATTGAGAGGAGGAAATCGTCTCCCCGGAACGCCCCAAACTCAGGGCGACCAAGGCGGCGAAGACGAGGAGCGCCCCGACAATCTTGGGACTTAAAGCGCCAAAGCCGCCAACGCCGAGACCCGCCCGGCCAGATCTTGGAGATTCTCCGGGACGATCTTTTCCGCCGTCACCGTGGGATGCATCCGGTCGGACCGCAGATCCAGTTTGATGCCGGGCTCGTACTCGTCGGGAAAGATAAGGTCGTTGACGAAATCCCGGCCGCCGTTTCTTCCGGTCCATTTCCAATACAAATCCCTCAATTCACGCTCCGATTCAATCAGGATCACCGTCACCGCGGTGCCTTTGAGTCGCATCGTCAGTTCCCGGAAGGATGGGAACCAGGTCGGGGGCTCCGTGAGTTCCCCGCGGATGATCAGAGTTTGCCGAAAGGCCTTGAAGGCCACCGGCTCCGGATCGTCCCCCGAGTACTCCGGCATGGCACGAAATCCCATATTCCTTGGACGGATCAGACTTTTTTTCGTTCAAGCCGTTTGCCGATTGGACCGATTCCCTACAGAGTCGAACCATGATGGCTACCCGCAGCCGACCTCTTCATCATCGGATTTCCCGGGGGATTTCGCGTGGTCAGGTCACACGGATTCTTCGGTTCGGGGTGGTGGGAGGTATCGGCACGCTCCTGAACACTCTTTTGGTTCTCCTCCTCTTGTCTTGGGCAGGGAAATCGCGTGACATCGACCCTGGGAGCCATTCGGCGGCCACTCTGGCCGCCGTGGGGGCTTGGGTCATCTGCTGCGGGGTGAATTACCTGCTCAATGCCGCCTGGACCTTTCGCCGTTGGCCTCCCGCGTGGAGCCAAGGCGGCCAATACTACCTGGCCGCCCTTTCCTCCTTTCTCATCCAGATTTTCATCCTCAACTTGCTGCTGTTTTTTATCCAGACAGATCGCCCTGTGGAGACCGCCGTCCTCAACGGCGTGGCGGTGGCGACCGGGTCCCTCTTCAATTATCTCTTTGCCTCCATTTGGGTCTTTGCGGAAAAAGGAGGACTTCCCCCCTCATGAAATTTTCCCAGGCAGGGGCAGATCTTTTTATTCCATCCGGTCAAAGGGCTGAAGAGATATTGAACACCACCACCCATCTGGGCATCGGAGCCCATGCGGACGACCTGGAAATCATGGCCTTCCCGGGAGTCACTGCCTGCCTGCATCAACTGAACCAACGGTTTACCGGCGTGGTCGTCACCAATGGATCCGGAGCCCCCCGCACGGGTCCTTACGCCAAAACTCCCGACGCGGAACTGATCGAAATGAGGCAGGAAGAGCAGCGGCAAGCCGCCCGCCTGGGAGACTATGCGGCCGTCATTCAGTTAGCCTACCCCAGTTTCTCGATTCAAACCGGCCCCTGCCCTGCTTTGGTGGGAGAACTTCGGCAAATCCTTGAAGCCACTCAACCCCGTGTGGTCTACCTGCATAATCCTGCCGACCGGCATGAGACCCATGTTGCCGTCCTGCAATCCTCCTTGGAGGCCCTTCGCCAACTTTCCACCAGCTCCCAACCCCAAGAGGTCTACGGTTGTGAAGTCTGGGGCGATCTCGATTGGGTTCCGCCGGCAAAAATTGTCCGACTAACCTGCGAAGCGCCAGAAGATTTCGGCCCCTCCCTGCTTCGCTGCTTCCGCAGTCAGGTGGAAGGGGGAAAGCGGTACGATCTGGCCGCTGCCGGCCGTCGCCGGGCGCAAGCCACGTTTGGCGACGCTTATGCTGCCGATCAAAGCCAGGAAGTGGTTTTGGCTTTGGATCTCCTTCCTTTGCTTCAACCCCAAGCTCCCTCTTTGCAGGCTTATGTTTCCGGCTTAATCGATGAATTTAAGCGGCAGGCAACGGAACGGATCCAAAAGATCGGTCGCTCTTCATGAACGAGGCTGATTTTCGAGAAAAGGTTACCCAGTCCTGCCTGCGCCTGCTTGGTTTCCTCCAACGCACCCAAGAGCCGGATGGAAGCTGGCGAGTGCCATACACCGGACCCAACTTTCTGCTGCCCCTCTATGTCATCACGACTTACCTGACCCAACGCCCCGTTGCCCAAATCGAAAGAGAGCGATTCGTCGCGGGCCTTCTCCAACCACAGCTTCCGGACGGATCCATCGGGTTGCACGAGGAGTCGGTAGGTGGGGCGGTTTTCACCAGTTCCATTTCCTACGTCGCTCTGCGTCTCCTTGGGGAGAAACCCGACCGGCCCGAGCTGGCACGGTTGAGGGAATGGATTCACCACATGGGCACTCCCATCAAAGCCGCT
>CAZZJD010000300.1:0-2792 GCA_964654305.1 uncultured Chitinophagaceae bacterium | reverse complement strand
AAAAGATCTTTAATTGGTTTATACCAACCTGGACGATTCGCTGCAAAACCCGGCGTGCCATTTAAATTATTCCCACCCCATTCATATCTGTCGGCAAACTCAATCCCTCCTCTTCCCAGCGGATCCCCTCCTACAAGTTGATGCGCAAAAACAAATTTGAATAACGCAGACGAGCTTTCAAGTGTTTGTTTGAGCCAGTTATATTGTGTTGCCCCAAGCGTCCAACGCCAGCCGTTCAGGGAATCAGGCTTAGGTGTAGTTGCCCAATATGGATCAATAACTATAAAAAGAGCGTCACCCCATTGCCATGCATAATAAGCTTCTCGTTGACCAACATACGGGTAGTTGGTTACATCACCGGAATAAAAATTATTAGGTTCAGGGTTCAGGAAATATTTTTTTCTTTCAAGCGTATTCCAGACGGCAATATTATTCGCTGTACCGTTCTGATTCCATCCAGCTTCTCCTTCATGATTCCCCAAGGCAATAAACAGAGGCACCGAATGTCCAATAGATTCGTAAAATGAACGAAGAAGATGACAGCGATAGGTGATTGTATCTTTGGTAATAAGATTTGCACTGTTTTTCAGTTTATCTGACATCAGAAAATCTCCCAGATCGATCATGAAATCAGGATTGTCTTCCAGTTGATTTTTCAAACACAACCGATACAAAGCAGTATCACTCTGTTCATCCAGGTGAGGATCTGCCTCTACGGTAAATGTAAAATTGCTTCCTGCAGGACGTTGCGTTTGAAAACTATATTCAGGTCTTGTTGAAAAAGAAGTCGCTCCGGGTGCTCTGTAACATACTCGGTAATAATACCTGGTGTCACTTTCCAAACCCCCAATAATTATTTCTGCCGGAACAGTGCTGCCAAATAACTGCCAGGGAGTTTGTTCTGAGTAAACCCCAGGTGTTTTGCCATATTGAATACTTACTTCTGCTGACTCATTGAAAATTAATTGTACTGTAATGCTGTTATGAGTAGGTCTCCCAAGTATTTCATTCCGCTGAATAACCTGTGCCGGCAAAAATTGTATTGGTGCTACTGCCAGTAATAGTAATACAAATATTTTTATCATAGACTCTTATAGTATTAATGTTTAACGATCAGTTTTGAATTGTATATCACACCTTTCGATTCAATCTTACATAAATAATAACCTGATGGTAAATGACTGATGTTTATTTTTCTTGATTTGCTCTGAAGTACGGGTACCCCCATGATATTATATAGTAGGACGCTAAACTGCTGTATATTTTCCGGCAGCAGAAGATAGGCCTCATTTGAAGCGGGGTTGGGAAAAATCTGAATATTATTCTGCCTGGAAATGCCGTTGATTGCCGTTGTAACAGAATTGTCCAGCGTATAGCTAAATCCGATCTCTCCATTTTTGTGTAATCCGCTTAAGGTGTCTTCCGGAAGATAAGCCCTTACAAAATCAACTTTAATTGCAGCAGGCGATACCGTTACTCGTAAGTGTCCGGTGCCTTCTACCGTATCTGAAGTAAATGCACCTGCATTCGCCAGCATACCTATTTTATAGGTAGAGTCTGCCGCCATAGGAGCTGTTTGATATACTACATTATCAAGTACTTCATGTGCAAATACATGGTCGTGTCCCTGAAAAAAAATATTGACGCCGTTGTCTTTAAATAACTGGTGAATAGGCTTTGCCCAACCAGGTCGTTGTGTGGGGAAAGTGTAATTTCCTCCTATTTTTTGCAGTCCTCCCCATTCAAAAGTTTTTGCATTGGTAATCCCTCCTCTCCCTTGACCACGTACATGATGTGCAAAAACAAATTTATACTGAGCCGCACTGCTTTCCAGTATATTTTTTAACCAGGAATACTGACGCCATCCAAGACTCCAGTCCCAATTCTGAGGTTTCGCTGAAGTGTCGCACTGATCTCGATAAACATCCAGCACAACAAACAAAGCATTGCCCCAGTTCCACGAATAATAGTTTTCAGGATATCCAATGCCAAAGGGTTCCAGCGTATCATTCCCCGAATAAAAATTATTTGGATAAGGATTAGGATAGTAGTGTTTCCTCCATTTTGTTGCCCAGATACTAAGATTATTGGGCTGGTTTAAGGCATAATAATAATCATTTTCCCCCTCATGATTCCCAAGGCAAACAAAAAAAGGAATCGAGTGACAGATACTACCCAGAAAAGGTCTGTAATTATTATGGAGCGTATCCAGCTCACCGGATGTAATTGTTGCCGGATAGTGGTCATCACCAAAAATATCTCCCAGAGAAAGCATAAAATCCGGATTATCTTTTGCCTGATTGTCTAGCGTAACCTGATACATCCGCTTTACCCCCTTAATATCATACAGATGTTCGTCGGCTTCAATGGTAAAAGTAAATGTCGAGCCCTTTGCTCTTTGAGTGTGGAATTTATATTCAGGGGTAGGAATAAAATTAGCTGAACCTGCAATTTTATGCTGCATTCTATAATAATATCTTTTGTCTGGCATCAGATCCGTCAGATCAATTTCGATGGGAATCAATGCAAAGGCGGAAAAATTGTTTGTTTTGAATGAATATACTCCAGGAGAAGTGCCATATTCCAGATAAAACTCAGCGGGTTTGTCGAACAAAATACTTGCTGTAATTGAACGATCAGTAGGTCGCCCGAGAATGATTGATTTTTCCTGTGCCCTTATGTTAATGGCAAGTAATAACAGGAACAATAGTATGATCCCGGAAAATGCCTTATTGAAACTGCCGAATGTAATGCCCATCTGACAAATCGATATTTTATGGGCTGGTGCCATA
>CAZZJD010000299.1:0-2797 GCA_964654305.1 uncultured Chitinophagaceae bacterium | reverse complement strand
AAAATCAAATATTTCGCACTAAGCTCAGGCACCAGTGAGGCTGCCAGTAAATATATTCCTATTAGCAATGAACTCATGCAAGGGAATCGGATAACTATGATCAAGCAGCTGCTGAGTCTTCGTAATTATGATAATCTTCCTGTAAAAAGCCTTGGCAAAGGCTGGCTCATGCTGGGAGGAAGTACCGACCTTCAAAAAGGGCCGGGATATTATTCCGGTGATCTTAGTGGAATTACTGCAAAAAAAGTTCCTTTCTGGTTTTCTCCTTTTTACAAGCCGGGCAAAAAAATCGCCAAAACAAAAGACTGGAATAAAAAACTTGAAATTATTGTAGAACAAGCCCGGAGCTGGGATATCGGTTTTGTTGTAGGTGTGCCTGCCTGGATTCAGATGTGTATGGAGATGGTGATCAAAAGATATAATCTCAATCATATTCACGAGATCTGGCCCAATCTTTCCTTCTTTGTTCACGGCGGGGTTTCTTTTGAACCCTATAAGCAGGGTTTTGAAAAATTGTTAGGGAAGCCACTGATTTACATTGAAACCTATTTGGCAAGTGAAGGTTTTATTGCCTACCAGGATAAGCAAAATGCGAGAGGTATGCGACTGGTTACAAATGAGCACATATTCCTCGAATTTGTTCCTTTTGATGATCAGAACTTTGATCAGGATGGAAATATTATAGAAAAGCCTAAATCGCTGATGATCCATGAAGTGGAAGAAGGGAAAGACTACGCTTTATTGCTGAGTACGAGTGCAGGCGCATGGCGTTATCTGATCGGCGATACGATTAGATTTTTAAATAAAGAAACAAGTGAAATTATCATCACAGGTCGCACCAAACATTTTCTTTCTATGGTTGGCGAACATTTGAGTGTAGACAATATGAATAAAGCCATTCAAATGGTCAGTCAGGAGCTGAACGTTTCCATCCCTGAATATACGGTTGTTGGGAAAGCTCATGGCAACTTTTTTGCACACCAATGGTATGTGGCATGCAATGATGATGTATCGAAAGAAACACTGATTCAAAAAATCGATCTCGCCCTTAAGGCACTGAATGATGATTATGCTGTGGAAAGATCCAGTGCATTGAAAGAGGTTTTTGTAGATATTCTGCCCGAATCGAAATTCATGGAGTTCATGGAAAGAAAAGGAAAAGTTGGCGGGCAGCATAAATTTCCGAGAGTACTTAAAGGCAAAATGCTGGAAGATTGGAATACATTTCTTTCCCTTGATACAAAATAATTTTAATCTTCCCTTCTTATGGCCGGAAAGAAAAAGCAACCTGCTGTTTCTAAAAAATCAAAATCACTTTTTTCTTATTTACATGTAATAAAAAGAATACTGATTATTCTTTTTGTGAGTCATATCCTATATGTGTTTTTATTAAAATGGGTATTTCCTCCGATAACACTCACACAACTCAATTCCGTGATTTCAGGTGACGGCTTATCCCGTGATTATGTAAGGCTTAAAGATATAGATCGAGACATGCGAATTGCTGTGATTGCATCGGAAGACCAATTATTTCCTGATCATAATGGGTTTGACTGGAAAAGTATCCGAAAAGCGATGGAATACAATCAGCGTAAACCAGGGAGAGTGAGGGGAGCCTCTACCCTTTCGCAACAAACTGCAAAAAATGTTTTTTTATGGCAGGGGCGAAGCTGGTTCAGAAAAGGGTTGGAAGTATATTATACTTTTTTGATTGAATGGATATGGGGCAAACAGCGGATCTTGGAAGTGTATTTGAATATTGCTGAAATGGGGGAAGGCATTTATGGCGTAGAAGCTGCGGCTAATGCATATTATGGGAAGCATGCCTCCTCGCTTTCAAGAAAAGAGGCCGCACAGATTGCAGCTTGCTTACCGAATCCAAAAAAATACAAAGTAAAGCCCGTCAGTAAATATGTTGGGGCGAGAAGACGATGGATCATTCGTCAGATGAATAACCTAGAAACAGATGCGGATCTGTTAAAAGTTATTGATGTGCGACATTAGGTCATTACTCATGTAATTTGTAAAAAGTCTTCATATGAAATGATTTAGTCATTATTTAAATCCTGAAATCTCTGTGACATCGTAGGATTATTCTTGGTAAGTTTTTTTATAGTAAGATCTTCTGCCTTCTGATTAGCAATACGTAAATGATCGTCTGATTTGAGGAGATTTTCTTTAACGCTCTGTAAATTTTTAATTGACTTATCTATCTCTTCAATGGCCTCCTTAAAACGATCACTGGCATTTTTATATCTTTTAGAGAATGCATCTTTAAAGCTATTTAATTCGTTTTCGAAATTAGTAATATCAATGTTTTGATTTTTAATGTGGGCAAGTTCAGCTTTATACTTCAGCGAATTAAAAGCAGCATTCCTTAAAAGTGTAATCATAGTTATAAAAAACTGAGGTCGTATTACATACATCTTCGGAAACCGATAGGAAACATCAACAATTCCTGTGTTGTACAATTCGTTGTCCGTTTCCAGCAAGGTTACCAAAACAGCAAATTCACAGTTTTTTTTCTCTCTGTCTTCATCCAGCTTTTTTAAAAAATTATCTATTTTTTGTTTCTTGTTGGTATCATCTGCTTCATTTTTCATTTCAAACATGATCGATATAATTTCATTTCCTTCAGCATCATGTTCCCTGAATACATAATCCCCTTTTGTGCCATTACTCGTATCATTATCTTTTTGAAAATACACGTTAGGAAAAGCTGTGGGCCTGATTTTATTAAATTCAATTTCACAGTGTTTTTCTAATGATTCGCCAATCATTTTGGTAGAAAGTTTGG
>CAZZJD010000298.1:0-2806 GCA_964654305.1 uncultured Chitinophagaceae bacterium | reverse complement strand
GAAACTGAAGAAGGAAGATCCAGAAACAGAAGAGTTGAGATGAAAATCGGTTATTAACTCCTAAGCGGACTGAATTAAAACATATACGTTTAATTTTGTAGTTATATAATACAACTGTAAAGTTTATTTGAGCATGAAACAATTTCAAGTCCCCAATATATATAAAAGCACTCTAATCAATTCGATTAAAACACAAAGAAAGAATCAAGATAAATTAAAAAAAGACTTTACTCCTACGCTACTCGATCTTGGCAATTTACAATTTTATCTGGCCAGACATTTTGGTTTTTGTTATGGCGTAGAAAATGCAATTGAAATTGCTTTTAGTACAATAGAAAACAATCCGGACAAGAGAATATTCCTATTGGGTGAAATGATCCATAATCCGCAGGTCAACGCAGAGCTATTAAACAGAGGCGTACAATTTCTTCAGGACACAAAAGGCGAAGAACTTATCCCGCTGAATACACTAACATCCGAAGACATTGTAATAATCCCTGCTTTTGGAACAACACTTGAAACAGAATCTCTGCTCAGATCAAAAGGTATTGCTATTGAAAAATATAATACAACCTGTCCATTTGTTGAAAAAGTTTGGAATCGTAGTCAACAATTAGCTCAAAAAGGATACTCTATCGTTATACATGGCAAGCCGGCTCATGAAGAAACAAGAGCTACCTTTTCTCATGCCGGGGCACACACGCCTAGTGTTATTGTGAATGACATGAACGAAACCATTGAACTCGGAAAATATATTACCGGAGAAAAAGAAGCAGCTCTTTTTTATCAAGAATTTAATGGCCGCTATTCATCAGGCTTTGACATCACAAAAGATCTGCAACGCATTGGGGTGGTGAATCAAACTACGCAACTTGCCTCGGATACGCAGGCTATCTCCGACTACCTGAAACAACTGATGATTCAATATTTTTCGAATAGTGGGAAGCAGACTGCTGATTTTTTTGCAGATACTCGTGATACGCTTTGTTATGCAACCAATGATAACCAAACAGCTGCAATAGGGCTTCTGGAAACAAATGCTAACCTGGCTATAGTAATTGGCGGATATAACAGCTCTAACACCACGCACCTAGTAGAGTTATGTGAACAAAAAATCCCCACTTATTTTATTAACAGTCCCGATAAAATAATAGATGCCACCTCAATCCTTCATTATGATTATCATCAAAAAGAAGAGAAAATTATCCATCATTTTCTGCCGGAGATTAGTCCCATAAAAATTCTTATAACCAGCGGAGCTTCCTGTCCGGACTCCTTGGTGGAAGCAGTGATCCGTAAAATCGCAACACTCTTCAGAGCGGAAGAAAAATTGCGCGAGCTGCAAAGTGCTTTTCAAGTTAGTTAGTATAAAATGGATTACAAAAATACTTCCTCAACAGCAATTGGTAATCAGTTAGACATACAATAAGGCAAGCGTTGAGCAGCAAAGAGAAAAGCTTCTACAATAATTAATCTGTCAAAAACTTGCATAATTCAAAAAAACATTTAATTTTGTGCTTACCGTAGCCCACTATCCTCCAGGAAAACTATTACAAATCCTCTATTTATTCTGAAATTCTGAAGTCCAACCAGTCCAGGTTAAACCATTAACCTTTTAACATTTTTCAGTATGAAGCTTTTTACCTCAATCATGTTTTTGACCGCCTTAGGTCTGTTCGGATCTGTTGTAGCCAATGCACAGGCTACTGCCACTATTACCCCCTCAGAGACAACAGTGCTGTCGGGTGCTACTATTGATTTTCAAGTTATCACTTCCGGATTCGGAGGGAATAACAACGATCGTTCCTTTGCTTATTCAGTAAGTGGTCCTGCTCCGGTAACACCAAGTCCTGCTACTTTTCCTTGCACGAGTGGTTGTAACGACGAAACTCATTCCATTCAGTTTAACACAGCCGGCACATACACTGTATCGGTTACGGTCACACAGATGCAAGGAGGTTCCAGTGTTGCTACCAGTAGCAATGTCACAATCAATGTTGCAAGTCCTAATTTATGGGCAACCAACACTTCCGGAACACAGGTCTCTTCCTATGCTGTATCAAATGGCTCATTGATAACGGCAGGTTCTCAAGCAGTTTTTACACTAAGCGGAGGACGCAATACACACGCGCTTGGCATGAGCTTACCACAGGTAGTTGGAAGCAATCCGCCACAGCCTTATTTCTATTGGCTCCGAGATAATTTCAATGATGAGAATAATAATGGTGTTGTAGAAGTTTGGGGAGCAACAGTAACCGGAGGCAGTCAGACCTTGATTGGCACGCTGGATTTAAACGGTGTTAGCAATAACGAACTCGGATTTGTACGCTTTGGTATAGGGCCAGATGGCTTTGGATATATTCTTGCCGGAGATGGAACAACTGTTTATCTGGCTTCTTTCAAGCCAATTGGTGTTACCTTAAACAGCGCCTTACCGGTAGCCAATCAGTTAAAAGTTATCGACACTGACGGCATTTCACTTATTGGCGGAACAGCAGCTGATTTTCAGAACGGTGATCTCGCTGTACTTAATGACCCAACCAATGGAGGAGTCAGAATCTATGCGCTGGCAAATTCTTCCGGCTCAGGTGCTACAAAAGTTTATGTAGGTAATCCTAATGGCAACAGCACAACGTTTAAAAAAGTATGGGATCTGGTTACTCCTTCCAATACTCTTTTTACTGGTAGCGTGAACGGTTGTGCTTTTGATTTTCAGGGATCCATGTATATTACTACAAGTGCCGGCGGAATATATTATATCAGCCAGTCAACCGTTAACTCATTATCTCCCGGCACGTTAGTTACC
>CAZZJD010000297.1:0-2813 GCA_964654305.1 uncultured Chitinophagaceae bacterium | reverse complement strand
GGAAACGGTTTCCCGGTTTGGTGAATGACCGAGCCGCCGCGTAGTCGGGCGCCACATCGGTCGCGTGCACGGTGACGATGGCTCCGGGTTCAATCGAGGCGGATGTGCGCAGATAGACGCCGACCGGCATCGACGGCGTCCCGTTGTAGAGCGCGACATCGCCAGTCCTCAGGGCCGCGAAGACTAGGGCTCCGCAGGCAACGGCGCCGGCTATCAAAACGGTAAAGGGAACACGCGCGGGGACCATCGCGCGACGCGAAGCAAACGCTGCGCCGGTTCAGAGCCGGAACTGCTCACGTTGCGGCCGGCGTTGCGCGACTCAACGAGTTCAGGCGCTCTCGTCGGAGGAGGCGCACTCATGGATTTCGCCACGCTCCAATTGACGATCGGGTCCGATGGCAAGGTGACGGCGTGCCTCGTCGCCCTACACGGAAACGCGCCATATGACCTCGCCGTGATCGCGGATGACTTGGCCGATGCGTTGAATGGCGGCGGCTTGGACGGACTCCGGCTGCGCCTCGGTGAGATCGAGCGCGAACTCAGGGAGAGACCGAGCCGCTAACCGTCTCCGGCTTGGCGCTGATGGCGGGTAAGCGGAGAGGCCCGCGCGCTACGCTGCGCACGTTCGCCCGCAACCAGGAGGACGGCGTCGTCTCGAACTCCCGCCGGTCCGCCGTGCTCGGCAAGCTGCATGTTGTGGACGGCGAGCACGACGCCTTTCAGTAGCCAGACCGGCTGGGTCACTTCGCCAGTTCGCGCAGCGCGTTACGGTATTGCGCCATACCCTCCTGCGCCGCGCGCATCTGTTGCTCGAAGGCTGGGTCGTACGGCGTGATCCGCATGGATCCGTCGGGCGCTTCAGTGAGGAAAAGGGAATCGCCGTCCGTCACATTGAGGCGCGTCAGGACGTCTTTCGGCAGCACGACGCCGAGGGAATTGCCGATCGGGCGGATTTTGAGGGGCGTCATCCGTGGCCTCGCATTGCGTTGTGACGGCTTTGAAGGCCTATTCATGGTTGCTGGATCAGACATATCGCCGAGCTCGGCAGATCAAGCGAGAGCTGCGCTGCGATAAACCGGGATGGGGCGAATGCGGAGAGAGGCCGGTCGTTAAAGGGAGGCGGCCGCCTCGTTGAGGCCCAGGACAACGCCGGCCAAGTCGCGACGCCCGCTTTGCCGGGCCTTTGCGATGAGCCGCTGATCTGCCGTCGCGAACGCGCAGCCTTTGTCCAAGGCGAGGGCGATGTAGAAGCAATCATAGGCTGGATGGTCGAGATCGATCGCGAGCGCGGTGGCGCGTTCGAGATGGGCGCCCATCGGCGCAAGATTGACATCGGCCCTCTCGAGGAGCTGGGCGGCAAGCAAGGCCTCGGCAGGTCTGAGCTGCCCGAGCTTGTGCTTCTTCCAAAGAATGTTGGCGCACTCCGGGATCAGGAGATCCGGCGCCGACAACCTGGCCCGTCGGAGGGCGAGCGCTTCTTGGGTGCCAGGCTCTTCGACGACCCATTTGACCGCGACGCTCGCGTCGATAACGAGGTCCGTCACCGCTCGTCTCGCGCCGCCCGGAGGAGGTCCTCGGAGGGCGTCTGCTCGCGTTCGGCGGTGAGCTTGCGCAGCTGGGCTGCGAGTTCATCGAACGATGTCTCGGGCTCGACGCTCAGCGCCTGTCGCAGGATTTCCCGATGCTCGGCCTCCGTCGACCGGCCATGGCGCGCCGCGCGGCGTTTCAGACGCGCAACCAATTCATCGTCGAGATTGCGGACATGAAGGCTGGTCGCCATCGGAAACACCACCGCATGAATGCGATCAACTTGAGCATTGATGGCATTTGGGCGTCTCGAGCGCCACTGGCAGGTACCGGCGGAGATCAATCGACCCATGGGTTGATGACAGAGAGCCCCGCCGCCTTGAACGCACTTTCGTCGCGCGTGGCGATCGCAAACCCACGTGCAGCCGCGATTGCGGCGATGTAGCCATCGGGTGTGGGAAATCCCTTGCCGTCCGACCGCGCCTTGACCGCCAGTTCGGCGTGCCGTCGCGCCGCGGCCAAATCGAAGGGCAGGATTCGATCGGAAAAGAGGTCCAGAACGTCATCCAGCGCGGCGCCTAATGCGGTCCTGCGTTTGCCGGCCGGCAGTGCGCCAATGCCAAACAAGAGCTCAGCGACCGTGACCGAGGACAGGAAGAGCGTCTCGGCCGATTGCGCGTCGAGCCATGCACGCACGCGTGGATGAGGCTCTCGCGTCATCGCTTCGGAAACGACGTTGGTGTCCAAAAGGATCATCCCCGGCGATCCGTCACTCGAACGTCATTGGCTCGGCCGGACGCCTGTCCCGGACGTCTTCGAGCGCCTCGATGTCAGCCCTGGTGATGTCGTACTTGCGCCCGATGTCCTGGAGCCGAGCGCCCAGGAGGAGGCGGCCTTGAGGACGTGCGGCCTCCTCCAGAATGGCGCGCATCTCCGCTTCGGTGCTGCGGTTATTCTGCGCCGCTCGGATCTTGAGTGCGCGGCGCGCCTCCTCCGAGAGGTTTCGAATGGTCACAGCCGGCATGTTATCAAGTCCCTTGTTGTGATGTCGTTGATATCAAGAAGGCCGCAATGATGTCAATTTGTCGATTGGCGCCGAAAAACGTCGCGGGCGAAGCCGCTGGCGCCGGCCGGCGCCAGCGGGGGTTGAGATCGTCACGCCGCCTCGGCCGTTGTCGCGAGCCCCTTCGACCGGACCGAGCCCTCGCCGGGCTCGACGGCGATGTAGATCTTGCCGCGCCAGGCATTGGTGGCCTGGTCCTGCCAGCGATCGTGGCGAAGCTTGC
>CAZZJD010000296.1:0-2813 GCA_964654305.1 uncultured Chitinophagaceae bacterium | reverse complement strand
TGAATAATGCCGGAAAATAAGTCCTATACATTATTAATAACGGCTTGTATCTCGCCCAATGCTGCTGATTTTAAATTCAATGAACAATTCAGAATAGATCCGCAGTTAAGAATGGAGGATTATATACTTTGTTTTAAATACTGGCTCCATTATCGCGAACCCCGGATAGTGAATATAGTTTTTGTTGAAAATTCAGGATATGATATAGATCCGCTAAAAATAATAGCTCAAGATCATAATCTGTATAACAGGAAGATTGAATTCATTCAGATTAATGCTGCCGCTATCCCTAAGGGAATTCATTACGGATATGCAGAGCTGGAAATGATAGATGAAGCTGTTGAAAAGAGTGCACTGATTCATCAGTCTGATTATTTAATTAAGGTAACCGGTCGTTTATACTTCCCCAATCTGTCAAAGCTGCTAAGATCTATGCGGGGATGTGTTCACTTTTTATCTGACTCAAGAGATTATGCAATAGCCGGTAAGAATAAACGATATATCGTCACAACGTTACTGATTATAAAAAATGATTTTTACAAAAGAAAATTATGGATGACCCGCAATCAGATGATGCCGGGCATTACCTCACATTTTGAAACTCTTTATTATTCTATATTAAAGCCCATTTCTTTGAAAGATAAACGAATTTTACTTCGTTTTCCATTTAATGTTAATCCGGTAGGCTATGGAGCCCACTGGAATGTTAATTATAATTCCGTTTCAAAAAGAGTCGAATCTACAATCAGAGGAGTTGCCAGAGTTTTACTTCCTTCATTCAGAATTTAAGATGGCTGATATCAACACTAATACACATACAGGTCCTTCTTTTTCATTAAGAAATAGACTTGCCAGAGTGATCTGGGGAATAGTATATGTATTGGTTTTTCGGTATTCACCACGACCCTTTCATTCATGGCGTTCAATTCTGTTGCGATTGTTTGGAGCAAAAATTGGAAGGGGAGTGCATATTTATCCGGGCGCAAAAATATGGGCGCCATGGAATCTCGAAATTGATGATTATTCGGGTATTGGTGATTATGTGAACTTATATTCACAGGGTAAAATTAAGATTGGGAAATATGTTGTTATTTCGCAGGGCGCTCATTTATGTACCGGTACGCATAATTATCACAAGCAAGGATTTCCTTTAATTACAAAGCCTATTGATATTGCTGATCAGGTGTGGATCGCAGCGGAAGCATTCATTCATCCGGGAGTAAATATTGGTGAAGGGTCAGTGGTTGGTGCGAGATCAGTGGTAACAAAGAGTATTCAATCATGGAAGGTCTGTGCCGGCAATCCATGTATAATAATTAAGAACCGAACCATTAGTTAATTGATTCAAACGGTGCCATTAGATCTTACCATAGTAATACCAGTAAAAAACGAAGCAGAACATTTATCGAATTGTCTGGATGCTATCGGTAATGATTTTGCAAAAAAGATTATTGTTGTAGACTCTTCCAGTACAGATGCAACTCCCGAAATTGCTGCTCAATATGGAGCCGAGCTGATAAATTTTACGTGGGACGGTCATTTTCCTAAAAAAAGAAACTGGTATCTCAGAAATCATAAGCCGGATACTTCCTGGGTTATGTTTCTTGATGCCGATGAGTATTTGACCGATGAATTTAAGAATGAACTTATTACAACTCTAAATCATACTCAACACTATGGATTTATTCTACGTTACAGCATTTACTTTATGAATAAAAAATTGACCGGGGGGTATCCATTAAAAAAGCTGGCATTATTCAGAATAGGTTCAGGAGAGTATGAAAGAATAGAGGAGGATAATTGGAGTAGCCTGGATATGGAAATACATGAGCATCTCTTGATAAAAGGTTCTGTTGGCGTCATTCGTTCAAAAATAGATCACCGAGATAATAAAAGCATAGATGCATTTTGGAAGAAACATCTTGAATATGCTGCTTGGGAGGCGAGGCGATTTCTTAAAATCAAAAAAGATAATACAAAAGCCCGATGGAGTATACAACAGAGAATTAAATACCGGCTGTTACAGACGCCTCTGATCGGACCTTGTTATTTTATCGGAAGTTATTTTTTTATGGGAGGGTTTATTAACGGTTACAGAGGGTTGGCATTTAATTTGCTCAAAGCCGCTTACTTTACGCTAATTTTTTGTAAGATCAAAGAATATCAGAAAAACTCATCTTAGTCTTCTTAAACTTAATCCTTCCAGTTTATAAGTATACCCGCTTATCGGACAAGTCGCCATTCTGTCCTTATTTAGAAAATTGAGTTTACTTCCATGTTCACTTACCCATCCTGTTTGCTTGGCAGGATTGCCGTTTATCAGAGCATAAGGTTTTACGTCGTTTGTAATGATCGAAGCGGAAGAAACAAAAGCAAACATCCCGATTTCCGCGCCGCATATAATGGTCACGTTTGCACCTATCTTTACTCCATTGTTGATTCTCGTAACCATCTGTTCTCTTTTCTCCTGAATATTACTTATTCTGTGAGGGTAATGGATGGCAGTAATTACGGTAGAATGACCTATCAAAACATTATCTCCGCAAATCACTCCCTCAGGTAAACAAACATTATTTTGTATCTCGCAATTCTCTCCAATAATTACCCCATCGGAAATTGTAACATTTTGTCCTATTCTGGAATTCTTACCCACTATTACTCCTTTCCCAATACTCGTGAATTTACCGATAATAACATCCTGACTTATATTACAGTCAGCCCCCACAGAAAAAGAAGTACTATCTGAAATAATTGAATTGTTCCTTTTCTTTTGAACCGGGGCTTTATTTTTTAACGAATCTTCCAAGCTAAAT
>CAZZJD010000295.1:0-2825 GCA_964654305.1 uncultured Chitinophagaceae bacterium | reverse complement strand
GGAGTCGCGGCGGGTCTATGTCACCGAGGGCGAGAAGGCGGCGGAAGCCACCCGGTCGCTTGGCGTGACGGCCACGACCAGCCCGCACGGCTGCAAGTCGGCGCGTGGCGCTGACTGGTCGCCGCTTCGTGGCCGCGAAGTCGTCGTGATTCCCGACAACGACGCGAACGGCGAAGGCTACGCGCAGGATGTTGCAGAACTGGCTGCGGCTGCTGGCGCTGATTCCATCCGCATCGTGCATCTATCCGAACTGTGGCCGCAGATTCCGAAGGGCGGCGACATGGCCGACCTGTTGACGCATCGTTGCGGCGACGCCGACGCCGTGCGCCGCGAACTTGAAGCGCTGGTGGAGCGCACCGCGCCCGAGCAAGTCGAGTCGGACGCGGCCCCGGGCTGGCGACCGTTCCCGACCGACGAACTTCCCGAGCCTGTCCGTTCGTTCGTCCGAGCCAGCGCAGCGGCCATGCTGTGCGACCCGGCCTATGTGGCGCTGCCGATGCTGTCGGCGTGTTCGGTGGCGATCGGCAACACGCACCGCCTGTCGATCAAGCGGACTTGGACCGAGCCAGCCATCCTTTGGACTGCGATCGTCGGGGAGAGCGGCACGACGAAGTCTCCAGCGATCGAAGCAGCGTTGGCCGAGGTTCGCAGACGGCAGCGCGAGGCGCTGAAGCGGTACGCGGAGGAATCGAAGGAACACGCCGAGGCGCTGGCGATACACGCCCGGGACATGGTGCGATGGAACAAGGGCGACTCCGACGACGCCCCGCCCGAGCGCCCCGAAGCCCCGACCGCTGAAAGGTGCTGGACCGACGACGCGACGACCGAAGCGCTGGTGGCGTTGCTCCAGCAGAACCCACGCGGCCTTCTCATGGCGCGCGACGAACTTGCGGGCTGGCTGCTGTCGTTCGACAGGTATGCGGGCGGCAAGGGCGGCGACGCCGCGAAGTGGCTGGAGATGTTCGGCGGTCGCCCGCTGGTCGTTGATCGAAAGGGCGCGGGAACGATCGCCGTACCCTGCGCGTGGGTTGCGATCACGGGCGGAATCCAGCCGGACACTCTGCGCCGATCGCTTGGGAAGGAACACCGCGACAGCGGGCTTGCGGCGCGGCTGCTGCTGGCGTGGCCACCACGGAGGGCAAAGGAGTGGACCGACGCCGATGTGCCAGCGGCGATCACCGACGCGATAGCCGCGCTGTTCGATCGGCTCTTCTCGCTGAGGCCCGACGCCGACGAAGACGGCGATGCGCGTCCATGGATCGTCACGCTTGACGACGATGCGCGATCGGCGTTCGTGCGGTTCTTCAAGCAGCACAACGAAGCACAGGTCGAACTGCACGGCGACGACGCGGCTGCGTGGTCGAAACTGGAGGGCTACGCGCCACGGCTGGCGCTGGTGTTCCACCTGATTCGCCACGCTGCCGACGATGCAAGCGCGGTCGATCCGCACCGCGTCGATCTTCGGAGCATGGAGGCGGCGATCCGGGTTACGCGCTGGTTCGCCCTTGAAGCGCTGCGCGTCAACGCGATGCTGTCGGAGTCCCCAGCCGACAGCACGAACCGCCGACTGGCCGAGTGGATCGAACGCAAGGGCGGCGCGGTGACGGTGCGCGACCTGATGCGGGGGCCACGCGAGTACAGGAACAGCCCCGAGGACGCGGGGGCCGCGCTTCAAGCGCTGGTCGCTGCGGGCTTCGGCTGCTGGGACACGGCGACGGGCGGAACGAAGGGCGGGCGACCCGTCGAGCGCTTCCGGCTGATGCCGCGCGGAAAGGCGCGGGAATGCTGATTGCACTAACCGAACTGTCGCGTATCATCCGACGCATGGCGACGGTTTCAGAGCAACTTCGGAAGGCGGTCGAGAAGTGCGGACAGACGCGCTACGCGATCGCCAAGGAGACTGGCATTCCCGCATCGGTGCTGTCGCGGTTCGTGGCAAGCGGCGCGGGGCTGCGATCACAGAACTTGGACCGACTCTGCGCCCACTTGGGCTTGGTGCTGGTCCCGAAGACGACCAAGACCCGGAAAGGACGGTGACGCATGGCAAGCATTGCATGGGACGGCAAGGACGGTGACATGGCGCGGATCGTGTTCCGCGATGCGGCTGGCAAGCAGCAGTCGCTGCGGCTCGGACGATGCACGAAGCGCACGGCGCAGAACGCGCTGACGGGATTCGAGCGTGTGCTGGAGTCGCACCGCGTCGGATCGACGATCCACCCGGACGGCGTGAAGTGGCTGGAGCGCTTGGACGACCGCTTGCACGACCGCGTGGCGCGGCTGGGCTTGGTCGAGCCGAGGAAGGGCGCGGCCAGCGTGACGGTCGCGGAACTGCTAGAGCGTTTCGCGGCTGCGGCGTCGGTGAAGGACTCGACCCGTGCCGCGTACAAACAGACGACCGACAGCCTTTCCGCGTTCCTTGGCGCGGACACGCCGTTGCACACGGTGACGACCGAACGCGCCGACGCATGGCGAAACGCGATCGCAGAGCCAAAGGCTGAGAGCGAGTCGGAGCGCCGTAAGGTCAAGCGCCTTGCGGCGGCGACCGTTGCGAAGCGCGTCCATGTCGCGCGGGCGATCTTCAAGAAGGCGGTGCGCTGGAGGTTGATCGCCGCAAACCCGTTCGAGGAAGTCCGCGCCGGGTCGCAGTCGAACCCCGAGCGTTCGCACTATGTGTCACGCGAAGCCATCGGCGCGATCCTTGCCGCGTGTCCCGACGCCGAGTGGCGGGCCATCGTGGCGCTGTCGCGGTTCGCGGGGCTGCGCTGCCCATCGGAAGTCGTGGCGCTGCGGTGGGGCGATGTGAACTGGGAGAAGGGTCGGCTGAC
>CAZZJD010000294.1:0-2838 GCA_964654305.1 uncultured Chitinophagaceae bacterium | reverse complement strand
ATTTCACAGGCATCTTTATTTAAGACGTACCCCCCTTTATTTCCTGGCGTACTATTAATAAATCCACTCATGCGGAGTATACGACAGATCTTAGCCACATGGGGCTCGGTTAAGCCTTCCGCTTCACTTAACTGAGGAATACTTAATCCCATCTGTCTGTCGGAAGATGCAATCCTGATCAAAATACGTATACCATATTCTTCTGTTGCCGTTATTTTCATCGCATAATGTTTAATTTATTCTTGAGTCGCTAAAGGATCGACCTGGTATACTTGCTTGAAATAGCTTCTAAGTAATGTCTTTCCCTCGTCTGTTGTTTGTTTCGTACAATGCTGATTATACACTTCTATCAAAGCGTCAGCAATTGTACCCGCATCGGATGTTTCTATCTGATGACGCTGCAGATGTAATAATACTTTGCCATCTTTTAATACAAGAATATTCGGTGATGAAGGAGTAACCCCCTGCAGATAATTTCCTCTAAAATGAGCCACTGCTTCTTTTTCCATACCGGCAAACAGGGTTGCTTTGATATCAGGCACAACATGATTAAAGAAACTCAGTATTGCTCCCGGTCTGCTAACGCGCGCACTGCAACCACACACACTGTTCAAAACCAGCAAAATCACTTTGCCCGGATTATCTTTCAATAACTGATTGACATCTTCCATTGTCATCAGTGGCTGAAAGCCGGCATCAGCCAGTTCTTTTCTGTAAGGAGCTACTACCTGCTCAGGATAGCTGGGACCTTGATTACCCATTAAACTGTCTAACGAAATCATTGCCATAAAAAATATTTTAATTACATAAATCCTAATTCCAATGCTGCCACCTCACTCATCATGCTTTTTTCCCATTTAGGTGTCCAGGTGATCATGACATTCACGTCTGTCACCCCTTCCACTTCTCTTATTTTCTGATCCACTTCCACCGGTAAAGACTGTGCTGCAGGACAGCTGGGAGCAGTAAGCGTCATCGTTATTTGAACATAGCCGCTGTCGCTTATATCAACCTTATAGATCAGACCCAAATCATAGATATTGACCGGCAATTCCGGATCAAATATTGATTTGAGCTTTTGAATGATCAGTTCATTTAATTGTGTCTTATCCACAGACATAATATCCTGTTATTTGTTTTGCGCCTGATACACGGTGGCATCCAGCTTCATTTGTTTTACCATACTTAACAGACCATTACTCCTTGTTTGAGCCAGATGCTGCTTCATGCCGATCTGATCAATAAATTCAAGCTTAGCATTGATGATCTCTTCAGCACTATGACCACTTAATACTCTGATCAACATACTTACCAGCCCTTTCACAATCACCGCGTCACTTTCTGCCTTATAATACACTTTCCCATCTTTATACTCACTTACCATCCATACCGTACTCTGACACCCTTTAATTTTATTTTCTTCTTTTTTATGAATATCATCAAGTGGTTTCAATTTTTTTCCCATATCAATGATGTATTCATATTTATCATCCCAGGTATCAAACAAAGCAAATTCCTCAACGATATCCTGCTCGATTTCCAATATTGATTTGGTCTCACTCATCTTAATAACTTGATCGCTTTATTTAATGCATGAATCATAACATCAATTTCTTCTTGCGTATTATACATCGCGAAACTAGCTCTGATTGTACCGGGGATTCCAAACCGTTTCATTAAAGGTTGAGTGCAATGATGTCCTGTTCTGACGGCCACTCCCTGATTATCCAATAATATGCCTACATCCTGCGGATGCACTCCATCAATGACAAAGGACGCCACACTTACTTTATGTTTCGCTTCTCCAATTAATTTGACGCCATCAATATTCTTTAACTGAGTGGTTGCATATTGTAACAACTCATCTTCGTGTACCCTGATATTTTCTTTTCCTATCTCACTAACAAAATCAATCGCCGCTTTCAATGCCACTGTATCTGCAATATTCGGCGTACCTGCTTCAAATTTATAAGGAAGCTCATTCCATGTAGTTCCTTCAAAACTCACTTCCTTGATCATTTCTCCCCCTCCCATGAAAGGAGGCATAGATTCAAGGATTGATTTTTTACCATATAATACTCCAATACCCGTAGGACCATATACTTTATGTGAGCTAATCGCAAAGAAGTCGCAATCTAAATCATGCACATCAATATCCAGGTGAACGGAAGACTGCGCTCCATCGACTAACACAATAGCTCCTTTATTATGAGCAGCCGCAATAATTTCCTTAACAGGATTGATGGTGCCGAGAGCATTACTTGCATGAACGATGGAAACAAGTTTTGTTTTATCAGAAAGCAATTTATAAAACGCTTCCATCATCAATTCACCTTTATCGCTGACCGGGATAACCTTAATTATCGCACCGGTTGATTCGGCTATCAGTTGCCATGGAACAATATTACTGTGGTGTTCCATGCCGGATATTATGATCTCATCACCGGCTTTCAGATTGGCTTTACCCCAGCTATATGCCACCAAGTTGATACTTTCTGTTACACCTCTGGTGAAAATGATTTCTTCTCTGTGATGCGCATTAATAAATTCCTTGATCGTATCGCGGGTAGCTTCGTAAGCTGCGGTGGCCTCTTCCGCTAATGAATGTATACCTCTGTGAATATTGGCATTATACAATTTATAATAATCAGTCAATGCATCAATAACCACCTGAGGCTTTTGGGTGGTGGCGGCATTGTCAAAATATACCAAGGGCTTATCTTTCACCTTTCTGGTAAGAATGGGGAATGATGCGCGGATTTTCTTTATATCAATTATTGTATGTACCATTTGCATTTCTATCATTTTATTTAACACAGAGGCTCAGAGACTCAGAGG
>CAZZJD010000293.1:0-2838 GCA_964654305.1 uncultured Chitinophagaceae bacterium | reverse complement strand
GCAGGCTGTCATTATTGAAATCACCAATGCCTACACCACCACCATTATATAGGTACTGATAATTGATCATATTGAGCATTTCATTCTCGTTGATGGCATTATTGAATGTGATGCCACTCTCAGAAGAAGGAATCTGCTTGAATAAAATGGGATCTTTCTTTTTACAGGCAAAGACAGTTGAAATCAATAGAAGGGAGACAATATATTTTGTCATGGCAGATGTATGTGATGCGGCTTGAAGATAATAATTTTTTGGGGTTTATTATCTTATAGCTAGGGGTTTAACCCTATGGCTATCAAGTGTATTTTAATTTAGCATTCAGTAAAATCTAATGAATACTGATCTTTACAATCAAGACAACCAGACAACCTGACAACTTTTTAATACCTTCAAACTTTATTAGGCGTCAATTGTATATTTTATTATGAGTATATTCCGTCAAATTGCCGAATACCTATACATCCGTAAACCGGATCCCAACCGTCCTCAAACACAGTGGTTGAAATATATGCATGGGATCAATCGTATTTCGATTTTGTTGTTTCTGGTGGCTGTAATGATTATTTTGCTCAGAAGGGTAATTCTGCCGCTTTTTTCTTAAGATCTACTCAACGAGCCCCCAGCTCAATGACCTTACAGTCTTTGATATCGGTATTATCAATTGTGAATTGTATCATCGTTCTGATTTTATGCCAGCCCTGTTTGCCGGCTGCACCCGGATTCATGTGCAGACAATTCAGTTTATCATCATACATGATTTTAAGTATATGACTGTGTCCGCTGATAAATAGTTGTGGTTTCTCTTTATGGAGAATGAGTAGTGTTTCTTTATTGTATTTGGGTGGATATCCACCAATGTGACGGATCATTACTTTCACTTCCTCACAATAAAAGACAGCGTTTTCAGTGTAATGACTTCTGATCCATCCGCCATCAATATTGCCGTACACACCCTGAATTCTTTTTCCGGGATTCGCTTTTATAAATTCTGTTAGGGCTTCATGCACATCCGGCCCAAAATCACCTCCATGCCAGATCTCATCACAATCCTTCAGATAAGAAGCCATCTGTTCGTCAAAATATCCGTGTGTATCCGAAATAAGCCCGATTTTTGTCATCTTTACAAAAGTATTGTTGTTGGGGCAATTAAACATGCCCCCTAAATTTGTGCTATGCCATATTATTACAAACTGGGATCCATTCCCCACAAACGCCATACACAATTTCGGAAACCCGATGGCGGATTATACAGTGAACAACTTTTTTCAACAGAAGGATTCAGCGATGATTATTCCCTATTATATCATACGCATCCTCCTACACAGATTATCAAGACAGAGCCACAGGTAGATGTGAGTCCACAGATTGCAGAAGAAAAAATGCTTAAGCATCGTTGCTTTGAAGGTTTTCATGTGAAACCCGGTGGAGAATTTCTGGAAAGTCGTATTCCGGTTTTAGTGAATAGTGATTGTCATATTGTATTAGCAGCCCCTACTTCAGGTACCGGTGATTATTTTTACAAAAATACCGATGGCGATGAAATGATTTTTGTGCATGAGGGTAGTGGAGTGGTAAAGACCCAGTACGGACAATTGCCTTTCAGTTATGGAGATTATATTGTATTGCCTAGAGGGACTATTTATCAGATTGAATTCAATGATGATAAGAATCGTTTATTTATCGTGGAATCTTTCTCTCCTTTGCGTTTCCCCAAACGTTACATGAGTAAATATGGACAACTGATGGAGCATTCGCCTTACTGCGAGAGAGATATTCGTCCTCCGCAGGATCTGATTACCTACGATGAAAAAGGGGATTATCTGATTCGTGCGAAAAAGAAAGGTATGTTATACGGCTTGCATTATGGAACGCATCCTTTTGATGTGGTGGGATGGGATGGTTGTTGTTATCCTTATATCTTTTCTATTCACGATTTTGAGCCCATTACAGGAAGAGTGCATCAGCCACCACCAGTACATCAGACATTTGAAACCAATGCCTTTGTAGTGTGTTCGTTTGTGCCTCGTTTATATGATTATCATCCAAATTCTATACCGGCTCCGTATAATCACAGCAATATCGACAGTGATGAAGTAATCTATTATGTGGATGGAGATTTTATGAGTCGTAAGCATGTTACGCGTGGAATGATCACATTACATCCAGCAGGTATTCCGCATGGCCCACATCCCGGCGCAGTTGAAAAAAGTATCGGCGCCAAAGAGACTAAAGAATTAGCAGTGATGGTCGATACCTTCAGACCATTAATGCTCACCAAGCAGGCGTTGGAGCTAGAAAATACTTCGTACGTGATGAGTTGGGCGGAGTGATGAAGTTGATGGTTGGAAGTTGTAAGTTTAATCGTTATTCGTTGATCGTCTTTCGTTTTTCGAAAAACGAGAAACGGTGCACGAAAAACCTGAATTATAACCACGATAACCAAGACAACTACGACAACGATGACAACTACTTTATACTAAATACGTCACTCCTTCCATGGCAGCTTCCGTATTCGGAAAAACTTCTTTGGCCTCTTCTTCAAATACCAGTGGGTTATCAAATTTGGCAGAGAAATGGCCTATCAATAATTTATTTACACCTGCAAGCCTGGCGATTTCAGCGGCTTCTTTAGTGGTAGAATGATACCGGGCTGATGCTTTATCTACGAGTGCGTGAGGATAAGTGGCCTCGTGATAGAGCAGATCCACGCCCTTGATATGTTCCACAATTTCAGGATCAAATAAAGTGTCTGCCGTAAAGGCATAAGATTTGGGGGCCGGAGCAGCAATCGTAATTGTGTCATTTGGGACCAAGCTGCCATCCTCCAGCTGAATATC
>CAZZJD010000292.1:0-2840 GCA_964654305.1 uncultured Chitinophagaceae bacterium | reverse complement strand
CCTTATCCACCACCCAGCGCTCCTTCATTTCCGATGAGCTCGTAGCGCTTAAAAAAGAAATTAACGCGATTTCGGAGCGGACCACGTTCAACGACCTATCGCTTTTGAAAAATGCTTTGCGCACGGATGTGGTTGGGGTAGCAACTGATGTAAAAGCCCTTGTAAACGGTGCTCAGTTACTCGATGGCTTGACAGTGAAGGGCCTCGAACTTCAAAACACAAACGCCGGTACTTACACGTTCAGCGCCGCAAAAGACACTGCAATTGCCAACCAAAAATCCCTTGCGGTTGGCGCTCAGATCGGGACAAAAGGTCTCGATAATACACAAACCGCCACTTTTGAAACAACTAACAACACGATTGCCCTCAGTGGTGTATTCGAAATCGGAGATACGATTTCGATGCAAAGAACAAATGCAGGTACGACTACTGTAACGGCCAAAGACACTGGTCAAGCCTTAAATTCAAGGACGGGAAGTACTGCACTAACGGAGAACGCCGCAGCGGCGGGCACAAATACGGGCAACGTCCGTTATGCAACCGTAACAATTGGGGACGTCACCAAAACATTAGACCTGAATGACCCGGCAAATATTCCTGCCAGTAGCCCGATAAACGACAAGTCAACCAGAGCGATGTTAGCGCTCCGATTGCAGAGTGCTTTAAGGTCAAATTTTGGGAATTCTGTCACTGCGACGCTCGACGGAGCTAATAAATTAGTTATTACGGATGGCGCCAACCGAACCATTTCGGCGTTTGAGCTTAAGGATTCTGCTGGTGCAACGGTAGATACCAGTGCTGCCCAGGCAACAACCGCAACGAAAACCATGTTTAGTTTCGCCGTCACTGACTCTGAAGCAGATTCGGTTGGAACTGTTTTGTTCGCAATTGACGGGTATGACGTCAACGGGGGTGGTTTTAATGCTACTGATATTAATACCTTTGATGTCTCGGCAGCCACAGATGGGGTGTCGTTGGCATCACTATTGCAATCTAAAATTCGTGCACTGAGCGGCCTAACCAACGCGTCTAACTATGAGGTTTCTTACGTCAACGGCAGGATTGTTGTCAATTCGCAGGGCGCAAATCTTGCCGGCGTTGATCTTACCAAGGGAACTAACGGCGTTCAGTACACCTCCGGAGGCAGTGCTTACACTTACACTGTTACCGTCGAAAATCTCACGTTAAATAACGATGGTTTAAGTGCAGTTATCTCTGGGGGCTCGACCGAGGCCCTGGCTAACATCGCATCGAGCATTGCGGCCCAACTGAACGGAGATGCAACGTTCGGCACTGCAACGGCTTCTGCGAATATCGTTGACCTTCAAAATGCGGGTGTAACAACAGCAGGAAACCGTGCGGTTAATCGCGCTGGCGGCTCGCGAACGATCAGTATTGCTTCCGACGATGTAGTCGATGGAAACAAGCTTACGCTGAAAATCGGTACAAAAGAATATGCGGTGGTGTCCGGTACCGGAGAAACACGAGCTACTGTTGCGAGCAAGTTTCAGGCACTCCTTGCCAAAGACTACGGAGCGAATGCAACAGTTGGTACTAATGCTGGGACGAATGACTTTATCGTTACCTTATCGGCTAATGCTGGTGTTGATATCGCTGATATGTCCATGAGAGTTAATCGTTTAACCTCCGGTGATAAGATTTCTGGTCAGCAGTCTTACGTGACCCGACCCAGCCCTTCAAACCAAGGGGTAGCCAGGACATTAGTAGTCCATAACTACGATGTTGTTGAAGGTAACGAGTTCACACTAAAAGTCGGTAATCCTGATTTTTACAGTGAGTTTAAAGTTATCGCCGACCATGATGATGATGCTGCTTCCGTGCGGACAAAGTTACAAACCCTTGCCGGCGCAGCGTTCGGAACGAACGCTAACCAAGTTGTGAATCCGACTGACATTTCCGTGGGAGGAGTGGTGCATGGCAAGGCGTTCGATTTCGGAACCGCATTGAACTTCGGCATGAGCGTCATTGATTTGACGGTTCGCAACACTCGCGAAGGAGCCGTAGTTGAAACAAAAACGGTAGTATCGGACAAAAATAGGGCTGCAGTTGCGAGAACGGTAACGGTAAATCAACATGACCTGTCGCCTGGACGTGTTGCATCGTTAACCGTAAATGGTGAGGAATTTGCGACAGCAATCGTTGCTGGTGATACGGCACGCGATGTTGCTTATAAGCTCGCAAATCTGCTGCAGACTCGATATCCTAATACTGACGCTACGACAGCCACTACCGAGTTTCCGATTGGTCGGCGCGTGGATATCGGTACGACTGCTAGCACAGAAAATACCATTACTCTTACGGCACTTGCAAAACTTGGGCTTGCAGATATTTCGCTAACCATAAAGTCAAAGGCTAACGCCGGGGACTTTACGCTGACCGCCGACGCCAACACAGGCATCGGTGGTACATCCCAAACCATCAATGTCGGCCAGATCGCTGCAGGCGGCTCCAAGACATTTGACTTCGATAACCTTGGCGTTAAGTTCACGGTGGCCAATTCTAGGGCTACCGCGGTGGATTCAAGCTCATTTGCAGTGGGTACGTCGAGGGTCAACAAGCTTACCGTTGGTGCGACGATGAATGGCGAAGCACTCTTTCAGGTTGGCGCAGGTACGCGTGATAACGTGATCCTCGATGGCTTTAAAGACATCCGGATTACGGGTTATAACCAAAACACGGGTGCCGAGAAAGAGGTCTTCGACAAGATATCCGCCACCCTAGATACGATTTCTCAAAATACAACTGCATCGCTGTCGACTGCTAATTTTGCAACGCTTGAGAATCAGATCGAAGATGCAATCGCCATGGTCTCAGACTTC
>CAZZJD010000291.1:0-2849 GCA_964654305.1 uncultured Chitinophagaceae bacterium | reverse complement strand
GCCAGGGGTTTAAACCCCTGGCTATGGGGATATTTTTTTAGGTAACACATTTATTAAACCCCTGGCTATGATGAAGATAAATGTTGTCCACAAATTGAAATTTCTGTTGAAAATTACCCTTAAAAAACCCTTGTATTTCGCTCAGAAAGAGGGGGTATTTCGGTATCTTTGGCAGCCTTTAAATTGAGGTGTAAAATTATTATGGATCATACTGAAAATACATTGAACGAACCGCAGGACAGAAACGGAAATATTATTCCCGTTAACATTGAAGAACAAATGAAAACGGCCTATATCGACTATAGTATGTCGGTGATTGTAGGTCGAGCTTTGCCGGATGTGAGAGATGGCCTTAAGCCGGTACATCGCCGTATTCTTTTTGCGATGAATGAACTAGGAATTCAATTCAACAAGCCCTATAAAAAAAGTGCCCGTATCGTTGGGGAAGTATTGGGTAAATATCATCCCCATGGTGATACAGCCGTATATGATGCGATGGTGCGTATGGCACAGGTGTGGAGTATGCGTTATCCCCTCATCGATGGACAAGGTAACTATGGGAATCAGGATGGTGATGGTCCGGCGGCAATGCGTTATACGGAGGCCAGAATGGCGAAGCTTGCTGATAACATGATGTCGGATATCGATAAGGATACCGTGGATTTTCAGCTCAACTTCGACGATTCGGAAAAAGAGCCTACGGTTCTTCCTTCCCGTATCCCCAATCTTTTAGTGAATGGATCCAGTGGTATTGCCGTAGGGATGGCTACCAATATGATGCCGCATAATCTGAGTGAAGTGATCGATGGTTGTATAGCGTTTATTGATAACCGTGAGATTACGATTGATGAATTAATGCAGCATGTAAAAGCACCCGATTTTCCTACTGCCGGAACCATCTATGGGATGGAAGGTATTAAAGCAGGATTCCATTTTGGTAGAGGAAGAGTGGTGCTGAGAGGAAAAATCAATATTGAAACAAAGACCAGTGGCAGAGAGCAGATCATCATCACAGAAGTGCCTTATCAGGTAAATCGTGATGCACTGACAGATAAAATCGGTCAGCTGGTGAATGATAAAGTGATCGAAGGGATCAGCAATGTAAATAATGAAAGTAATCAGAAAGAAGGTACGCGTATCGTGATCGATCTAAAGAAAGATGCGGTAGCGAATGTGATCGTTAATCAACTTTACAAATACACGGAACTTCAGACTTCTTATGGTATTAACAACGTAGCGTTAGTTAAGGGTCGACCCAAAACGCTCAATCTAAAAGATCTGATCTCTGAATTCATTGAATTCCGTCATGAGATCGTAGTGAGAAGAGCGAAATATGAGCTGAGAAAAGCACAGGAAAGAGCGCATATCCTAAATGGTTATCTGATTGCACTGGATCATCTTGATGAGGTCATCGCATTGATTCGTAGTTCAGCCACACCGGAGGCTGCCAAAGAAAATCTGATCAACGCAGGATGGGGACTCGATGAGATACAGGCCAAAGCCATTCTCGAATTAAGGTTACAACGCCTTACCGGAATGGAACGCGATAAGATCCGTGAGGAGTATGATGAATTGATGAAACTCATTGCGCATCTGAATGAATTATTGTCGAATGAGCCAATGCGTTTTGATCTGATCAAAACAGAATTGCTGGAAGTAAAGGAGAAGTTTGGAGATGTGCGTAAAACGGAGATCACTTATCTTGACAATGAAGTTCGCATTGAAGACTTGATCAAAGAAGAAGATGTCGTGATCACGATTTCACATTTAGGATATATCAAACGTACGTCGGTTACTGAGTACCGCCAGCAAAAACGCGGTGGCAGAGGATCAATCGGAAGTAAGACCAGAGAGGAAGATTATGTAGAGCATCTTTTTGTGGCCTCTACCCATCATACCTTATTATTCTTTACGGAAAAGGGCAGATGTTACTGGTTGAAGAGTTATGAAATTCCGGAGGGTGATAAAACCAGTAAGGGACGTGCGATTCAGAATCTGATTCAAATCCCGCCGGACGATAAGATCAGAGCGATCATTGATGTGGCCAATCTTGAAGATGAACAATTTGTAAAAGAGCATTATATTGTATTATGTACGCGTAAGGGTATTATTAAAAAGACCTTACTGGAAGATTTCAGCAGAAGAAGAGCAACCGGTGTGAATGCAATTACCATTGTTGAAGGCGATCAACTGCTGGAAGCTAAAATGACAAATGGTAAGAGTGAGATTATGATGGCCGTGAAAAGCGGACGAGCGATTCGTTTCCCTGAGGAGAAGGTAAGACCTACAGGTCGCGGTGCCATTGGGGTAGCGGGTATTGAAGTGGATGATGCAAATGATGAGGTAATCGGAATGATCTGTGTGAATAAAGAAGATAATGATCGCACGGTACTCGTGGTTAGTGAGAAAGGATATGGAAAACGTACAGCGGTAGATGAATATCGCATAACGAATCGTGGTGGAAAAGGCGTAAAGACAATCAATGTAACAGATAAGACAGGTTCATTGGTGGGCATATTGGATGTGACGGAGAAGGAAGATCTGATGATCAGTTGTAAAAGCGGTGTTACGATCAGAATGGCTGTGGCACAGATCAGTGAATTAGGTAGAGCTACGCAGGGTGTGAAACTGATCCGTGTCGATGATGGTGATGAGATCGCAGCAATCAGTCGCATTGATGAAGATGAAAAAGTAGAGGATGCAGAAGCGCAGGAGCAAGAGCCGGGTGGAGATGCTAGTGATAATGGAGGAGAAGAAACAAATAATTAATAATTATAAATTGGCAATTGCGTTGAGATTTTTAAAATGAAGTAAACAGTAAATTAAAATTTATGAAATGCCCAAAACGG
>CAZZJD010000290.1:0-2855 GCA_964654305.1 uncultured Chitinophagaceae bacterium | reverse complement strand
CAGGAACAGCATGTCGTTGACGATTCCCGTGAGCCGCTGCAGCTCCTCCAGGTTCGACTCCAGGACGTCACGATGCGCGTCGGCCGCGTGCGGGCGACGCAACACGACTTCCGTGCTTGTGATCAGCGTCGCCAACGGCGTGCACAACTCGTGAGCCACGTTGGCGTTGAAGCCCTCCAGCTGGTCGTAGGCTCCTTGAAGTCGGTCCAAGAGACCGTTGAAGCGATGGACGAGTGGTTGAAGCTCGCGCGGCTGCTGGCTTCCATCCAGGCGCTGGCCCATGGTGCTTGCGCCAAGCAATTCAGTCTGGCGCACCAGGCCACGCACCGGTGACAACCCGGCTCTGACCAGCACGAAGCCACCCGCGGAGATCAGCGCTGATCCAAGCAGGGCCGAAACTCCGAGGGTCCAGGCGAGCTGGGTCAGCGCAATGCGGTCGTCCGTGGTGTCCAGTTCAAGCAGAACCCTTACCGGCACGTTGTTGATTCGCACTGGCGCCTCGTAGGCAATGCTCCGGGTGGGGCGCGAGGATGCCGTCGGGAAGCTGTTTTCGTAGAACACCTCGTTCGCCGGCCCTTGCAGGCGCACCCGTAGGTCGGCATGTCCGAGGAAGAAGTCATCCAGCTTGTGTCTCAGCACCGCGAGGTCATTGGCAGCATCCACCTCGCCGAGCAGGTGGTTCACGATCGCCTGCTTCTGTTGCAGCGACTCGACCTGCCTCTTGTCTTGACTGGACGAGCTCACGACATAGACGATCGTCGAGACGATGAGAAGGCCGACCAGCGACTGCACCGCCAGCCACCACGACAGGCGCAAGCCCAGGGAGCTGGTCATCTCGGCTGCGTTCGGCTCGCTCAAGCGCGAAGCTCCATCAGGTACCCCATGCCGCGCACCGTGTGAAGCAGATTGACTTCGAAGGGCTCGTCGAGCTTGCTGCGCAGACGTCGAATAGCCACCTCCACCACGTTGGTGTTGCTGTCGAAATTCATGTCCCACACCTGCTCCGCGATTTCAGTGCGGGACAGAACCTCGCCAGGGCGGCGCAGGAAGAGTGCCAGCAGACTGAATTCCTTGGCGCTCAAGTCAAGGCGCTTCCCGGCGCGTGTCGCTCGGCGCTTGAGCAGATCCAGCTCCAAGTCGTGCAAGCGCAGGACGGTGGGCTCGGAGGCACCTCCTGTCTTTCCCCGGCGCATCAGGACATGCAGCCGAGCCACCAACTCTGAAAACGCAAATGGCTTGGTGAGGTAGTCGTCAGCACCCGATTGCAGGCCCTTGACTCGGTCCTCGACCGCGCCTCGCGCGGTCAACATCAGCACAGGTGTATCGCGTGAGTGCCGCAGCGCCGCGAGCACACCAAGGCCGTCGATGCCGGGCAGCATGCCGTCAAGGACGATCAGGTCGTAGTGGCCCTGGGTGGCCATGTGCAGGCCATCCACGCCGTTGGAGGCGGTCTCCACCACGAAGCCTTCCTCCGAGAGTCCTTGGCGGAGGTAGCTCGCGAGCTTGGCCTCGTCTTCGATCAGCAGGAGTCGCATGCGGCGATTGTCGACCGGCCATGCGATCCCGAGCCTTAGCTGACAAACATGTAATCGACCCGCCAGCCTGGCGTCGGGGCGCGATTTCTACAGTGGCATCCATGCCTTGCGGCATACGACAGGGCAAGTCGCTCGTCGTCAACTGCAGTCAAAGGACTCCTGCCATGTTCTCCCGCACCATGATCCTCGCCGCCGTCGCCACGTTTGCAGCGCTGCCGATGGCGGCATCCGCGACTTCCCTGTATCACTCGGCGCCGGGCGAAGCCGGCTTTACCGAGCATCCCGATCACCTCACCTCGTCCAAGACGCGGGCGCAGGTGCAGGCGGAGGTGCTGGCGGCCCAGAAGGACGGCTCGCTCTCCCGTATCGCTCGAGGCCTGCCGCTGCCTGCGGAAACCCAGGGGATGAACAAGACGCGCGCGCAGGTCATCGCCGAGATGCTGAACGAGCCGGCCGCCGAGCGTCGCGCTCGCGAAGCCCTGCAGATCGGCGGCTGAAGAAACCTCATTCGTCGCCTCGTCCACAAGCCCGCATGAGCAGAGGCGCATGCGCAGTGAAGCGGCACTGAGCGCGGCTCAGGACCCGCATGGATTCACTCCATGGATCGGCCGAAGCTTTCCATATCGCTCTCGTTTACCGCGAGAACCCGCCGACCGTTGGTGACGGCGGCGGGGCGATTCCTACCCGCTTGCCGCTCCAGTGGCTACAGCGTTTCATATCACGGCATCGATCCGACGATGGCACGCCATGAGTGATTCCCGCGGCAGCCCCGGCTGCTCTCCTCCTGTTGCAGCAAGCCAGAGCACGCGCCATCTCCGTTTGTTGTGGGTGAACCTGGAAGGCTTCATCCTCGATGCACCTTACCTGGCCAGCCTGCAGCGACATTTCCCGGACCGTCAGCGTTTTCGCGGCTACGGAGCCGCGACACTGAATCTCGCGGCTCATGAGGTCGAATGGCAGGGCAGGTGCACCTACCTCCAGAGGGACGGCATTGCCGACGACTTCGGCGTCTTCGACAGTCCCGACGAGTTCTATGCCCGGCAAGGCTCGAACCTCTCCGGGTTCAAGCGATGGCTGTACTCGCATGTGATCCGGCACCGCATGAACGCTCAGGTCCGGCGCATCCGTGCCGAAAAATGGTGATGCCGGTCACGGCGCTCAGCGCGTGACCCCTGCCCGAACCCTGTAGCTGCTAGACTCTTCTCCATGCGCCGCTGGCTCGCCATCCTCATGCTCGCCCTGCTGCCGCTCCAGTTCGGCTGGGCGGCCGTGGCGGTGTATTGCGGACACGAGAGCGACCCGCAAGCCCAGCACCTGGGA
>CAZZJD010000289.1:0-2861 GCA_964654305.1 uncultured Chitinophagaceae bacterium | reverse complement strand
TACTCACTTGTCGCCGGCAACTCCAATAATTCCATCATTTAAACAAATCAGCAGATCTGATTTCTCTGCTGTGGCAAAATCCCTTTTTGATTATCAGCTTGAACATAATTCAATCTACAGCAAATTTGTTTCTTTCTTAAAGAAAACCCGGCAGATTAATAATGTTCGGTCATCATTTACTTTTCTGCCTATTCGATTCTTCAAGTCTCATCAGGTGTTTTGCGGAGAACGAGTCCCAGATTTTTATTTTGAAAGCAGCGGTACTACCGGGCAATCGGTCAGTCGTCATTTTATAAGCGATGTTCTTATGTACGAAAACTCTTTTCTGCATGGATTCGAACGGCAATTTGGTCGGCCGGAAAAGTATTGCATTATTGGACTGCTACCTTCATATCTGGAAAGACAGCATTCCTCTCTCATATACATGGTAAATGATCTGATGAAACGGAGTGGCCATCCGGAAAATGGTTTTTATCTTAATAATTATGCTGAATTGTATGAGCAATTACAAAATCTGGAAAAAAAGGGCGAGCAGGTAATTCTGTTTGGGACGAGTTTTGCCTTACTGGATTTCTCAGTATTATATTCACTTAAACTCTCCAATACGATCATCATAGAAACAGGAGGAATGAAAGGAAGGAAAAAAGAAATGCTCCGGGATGAATTGGTGCAGATTTTGAAAAAATCATTTGCTATGGCCGCTATTCACTCTGAATATGGCATGACCGAATTGTTCAGTCAGGCCTATGCCGGCGAATCAGGGTTTTATCACCCTCCGCCGTGGATGAAAGTGCTGGTCAGGGAGGAAGACGATCCTTTGGCTGTCAGAAACTTTGGTAAGGGAGCGCTGAATATTATTGATCTAGCAAATGTACATAGCTGCTCATTCATTGCTACCGATGATGTTGGGGAAGTTTTTGAAGATGGCTCCTTTCGGGTGCAGGGTCGCTTGGATAACAGCGATATCAGGGGATGCAGTTTACTGACTATTTAATTTTAATGATGATATTAACAGATAAATTACAAATGTTTTACAACCGGCTCGCGAAAGTGTATAAACACAGAGCAAAACAGGCGCGTAATACGGGTGTGAGTTGCTACAGAATATATGATCGCGATCTTCCTGAATTTCCTGTCAGTATTGATATCTATGAAGATAAAATTTGTCTCAGTGAATATCGTGCCAAACACAATCTGACCCCTGATGAATACAGCGAATGGCAGGAGGGTATGATTGGAGTGGTTTCATCAGTAACAGGTGTTGCAGATGAATTGATTTTTGCTAAGGAAAGGAAAAGAAAAACAGATCGCTTTTCTCAATATCAGAAAACGGGGGAGGAGAAAGAGTTTTATGAAGTGTGTGAAAACGGATTGAAGTTTTGGGTCAATCTCTCTGATTATCTGGATACCGGACTTTTTCTGGATCACAGGGTAACCAGACAAATGGTGCGAGAATTATCGAATCATAAAAAGGTTTTGAATCTATTTGCCTATACCGGATCATTCAGTGTTTATGCTGCTGCCGGCGGTGCAAAAGAAGTAAAAACGGTGGATTTATCGAATACCTATATCGAATGGGCGAAACGTAATTTTAAGGTGAATCATCTGGAGGATGACAGGAAATATTCTTTTGTGGTGAGTGATGTGTTGCAGTATTTGCCCACAATACCTTCCGGTTCTTATGATCTGATTGTGATGGATCCGCCTACGTTCAGTAACAGTAAAAAGATGAAAGATATTCTTGATATACAGCGCGATCACGTGGAGCTGATCAATCAGTCGATCAGAATATTATCGCCGGGCGGTCTTCTCTTTTTCAGTACCAACGCAAGAAGATTTGAACTGAAAGCAGATGAAATTAATTCCTTACAGATTAAAGACATTACCAAATCAACCACTCCCTTTGATTTTGAAGGGAAATTGCTGAGGTGGTGCTGGAGGATTGAAAAAAAAGATTTTAAGTAAAAACTTAAAATGTTAATACCGATTTCGACTTTCAACTTTTAACTTTAAACTTTTTTTCTTTCACTATATTGCACCAAAATCGATTGCTTGTATGAATAAAGTTGTTGCAGATGCATCCGCCGCCATTCATGATATTAAAGACGGTTCCACGCTTATGCTGGGCGGGTTTGGTCTCTGCGGAATTCCCGAAAATTGTATTGCTGCGTTGGTTAAAAAAGGGGTGAAAAATCTGACCTGTATTTCCAATAATGCGGGAGTGGATGATTTCGGCATTGGTTTGATGTTGCAGCAAAAGCAGGTGCGTAAAATGATTTCCTCCTATGTAGGCGAGAATGCTGAATTTGAGCGTCAGCTCTTAAGCGGCGAACTGGAAGTGGAATTGATACCTCAGGGTACCCTTGCAACACGTTGTATGGCGGCCGGGTATGGTATGCCTGCTATATATACACCCGCCGGTGTTGGTACTGAAGTGGCAGAGGGAAAAGAAGTTAGAAAATTTAATAACAAAGAGTATTTGCTCGAATATGCTTTTGATTCGGATTTTGCGATTGTTAAAGCATGGAAAGGAGATGCGCATGGTAATCTCATTTTTAAAGATACAGCGAGGAATTTCAATCCTCTGATGGCGATGGCTGGTAAAATTACCATTGCGGAAGTAGAAGAGTTGGTGGAAGCAGGAAGTCTGGATCCAAATCAAATTCATACGCCGGGTATTTATGTACATCGGATTTTTCAGGGGAAAGATTATCAGAAAAGAATTGAACAAAGAACGGTAAGGAAGAAATAATAATTAATAATTAAGAATAAAGAATCATTTTTTTGTTTAGTAGTTGAGTCGTTAAGACGTTTAGTGTAGAAAACATCCAACATACAACTAAAAACGTACAACTTATAAC
>CAZZJD010000288.1:0-2861 GCA_964654305.1 uncultured Chitinophagaceae bacterium | reverse complement strand
ATTTGTAAACTATAGATTTTTCTATGAATATAAATGCACATTAATATATGCAATATTATGATATATTTGCATAAATAATAGTGCAAATGAATCAGCTTCTTGAACAATCTGAATATCTATTAAGTCATACATCTCTTCATTTTAAGCGATACCTCTTTGATGAAATCAAATGGAATAATCGATTAATAGGCATAAAAGGAGCCCGGGGAACAGGTAAAACAACGATGGTTTTACAGTGGCTAAAAGAACAGGATCTGTCGGCTACAAAGGCTGCCTATTTTTCCCTGGATGATCTTTATTTTACGAATCATAGTTTGAAAGAAACAGTAGCTCAGTTTCATCAACTTGGCGGACAAATACTTGTACTGGATGAAGTACACAAATACAAAAACTGGTCAACGGAAATTAAAAATTTGTATGATATTTACAAGGATCTGAAGATCATTTTTACAGGTTCTTCGATTATTGACATTAGCAGGCAGGAGGCTGATTTAAGCAGAAGAGCCATCATATATGAGTTGCCCGGATTATCCTATCGTGAATTTCTTTCTTTAAAATACAAGATACAACTCCCGGTTTTTTCATTGGAAGAAATTTTGCAATCTTCTAATCAGCTAAAAAAGAATTTACCATCCACATTTCGTCCGATGGAATATTTTAAAGAATATTTACAGATCGGTTATTACCCATTCATGATGGAAGATGTAGAAACGGTGCATCAAAAACTCAATCAGCTAATCAGAACCATTGTAGAGTATGATATGGCTGAATTGAAAGATTTTGATATTCGCAATGCCAAAAAGGTTTTACAATTAATGTATGTGATCGCACAACAGGTTCCGTTTAAGCCCAATCTGGTTTCATTGGCAGAAAAAACATCTATACACAGAAATTCACTCAATAATTATCTTCATTTCCTGGAACAGGCAAAACTCATCACCGCTTTGTATCCTGCCGGGAAAAGTACAGCTACATTGCAAAAGCCGGAAAAGCTGTATTTGAACAACACCAATTTGTTATTTGCATTAGCTGAACAGGAAGTGAATATTGGAAATCTGAGGGAGACCTTTTTCTTGTCGCAGATTAATGTTATTGGTAAAACCCAGATGCCCAAACAGGGTGATTTTCTAATAAATAATTCATTGACTTTTGAGGTGGGAGGTAAGTCTAAGTCAACAAAACAAATTGCCGGAATTAAGAATGCATGGGTCGTTAAAGATGATCTGAAGTTCCCAATAGGCAATGAACTGCCTTTGTGGATGTTTGGCTTATTATATTAAACTCAATAAAGAATTAACAAAGTAAATAAAAATGGCTGCCGTATATTATTTACGGCAACCATTATTATTGTTTAAAACAACAGAGTAGCGAGGAGAGGACAATTATCTAACCAGATGGTAAGGGATTTGGTGATGTTTGTATTTGAAGAAGCCATTTAAAAACATTTAAATGTTTTATGCCCGAGCGGTCTTGAGTGAATGAGTCAGTCGTGAGCAAAAATTTAGGATGATTATCTTTTATTTTCTCCAGGGCGCTAAATTCTCTCTGAATAGTTGATTCATTGCTCAGTTGCCACGCAACTTGATAATATTCTATGTCGCCAACGGTGTTTTTACAAACAAAATCAACCTCTGTATTACGGGATGTTCCTGTCCATATTTTATTCCCCCTTCTCAAAAGTTCCAGATAGACAATATTCTCTAAAATATGTCCTCTGTCAGTAAATCGCTCTTTCCCTACAAGAATGTTGAGAAATCCAATATCCACCAGATAATATTTTTCCTGTGTTGCCAATTGTTTTTTTCCTTTCAGGTCAAAGCGATTGACTTTGTAAAAAACAAAACTTGCTTCCAAATACTCAAGATATTTCTCAACAGTAGCATGGTGAATATGCTGACCATCCTGTTTGATTGATTTTGATATATTACTCGGAGAGAGCGGGCTACCCATATGGCTTGCTACGAATTTGACAATATTATTAAAAGCTCGTTTATCATTAATTCGGTGTCGTTGAGTAATATCTTTCTCAACGATCGTTGCATAAATGGCTTGCAGGTATTCATATATTTTATCAAAACCTCCCGTCCTTAATTCCACTCCTTTTGGTAATGAAGTCTCATTGACATAATCCAGGAAGAGGGATTCATAATCGTAATAACTATTCGAGATGTCAATTTTACGCGCTATTAAATATTCTTTAAATGAAAATGGCAAAATGGATATGTCAATATAGCGGCCACTTAACAGTGTAGCCAATTCACTGCTCAAAAGAAATGCATTTGATCCTGTTATATAAATATCAGTATTCGGTGTGGCAAAAAGCCCATCAACCAATTTTTCAAAGAACGGTATATTTTGTATTTCGTCTAAAAAGATATAATTAATTTTTCCCGGTTGCATTTTTTTCTTGATGCCAAAATAGATATCACTCCATGTCTTATCAAGATAATGTTCCGGCAACTCATAATTGTAAAACTGAATTTGCCTTTTCCCTATACCCGTCTTAATTAAACGTTCGCGATATATCTCCAATAATGTACTCTTGCCAGATCGGCGTAATCCGCTTACTACCTTTATAAGGTCTTTGTCCTTGTAAGAAAAAAGTTTATGGATATATTCTGTACGATCTGTGTAAATGTTCATATTGTAAATATAATCTAAATATTATCAAAACTTTCAATATTTGCATATTTTGATAATATAAGATTTTTTACTATGGCCGAAATAAAGACCTGAATTCCCAACACTTACAAAAAAATAATGGTCACCGTATATTATTTCCGGCAACCATTATTATTGTTTAAAATAACAGCGTAGCGAGAACAGGACAATTATCTAACCGGGTGGTGAGGGATTTAATG
>CAZZJD010000287.1:0-2868 GCA_964654305.1 uncultured Chitinophagaceae bacterium | reverse complement strand
GCAAAATACTTATGAAAAAGAGGAATGGTGTCAATCCCTTTGTAATAATTGAAAATATCATATTTTTCATTCGGGCTATGCAAATTGTCATTATCAAGTCCAAACCCTAAAAAAACAATTTTAACACCCAATTCTTTTTCAAAAAGCGCACAAATCGGAATGCTTCCCCCGCCCCTAACAGGTATAGGGTCTTTTCCGAAACTTTCACGGATAGCTGCCGAGGCAGCTTTATAGGCTTTGCTATCGATTGGGGTCATATAGGGTTCACCTCCATGATGCTCAGTCGCTTTTACCGTTACACCAGCAGGAGCAATAGACGAAAAATAAGACAATAATTTCTCCGTGATTTTTTGAGAGGATTGATTAGGAACTAGTCTGGCAGATATCTTGGCATATGCTTTGGAAGGCAAAACGGTTTTAGCACCCTCTCCGGTATAACCTCCCCAAATTCCATTTAATTCCAGCGTAGGCCTAATCCCCGTTCTTTCATTCGTAGTAAATCCTTTTTCTCCCCAAACAGCTCCAATATTCAACTCTTTTTTAAACGCATCTTCATTGAATGGAGCTGCTGCCATCAATGCTCGTTCTTCCGGCGTAGCCTCCACCACATCATCATAAAATCCAGGAATAGTAATATGATTATTTTCATCATGACAGCTTGCAATCATTTTTGCCAGTATCGTTATTGGATTAGCTACAGCTCCACCATATACCCCGCTATGTAAATCCCGATTTGGGCCTGTTACCTCTATTTCAATATAGCTTAGGCCTCTCACTCCTATATCAATAGAAGGATGCTCCATACTGATCATGGCAGTATCACTAATTAGGATTACATCCGATTTTAATAACGCCTTTTTTTCTTTCACAAATCCAGCAAGGTTCGGGCTGCCAATTTCCTCTTCACCCTCAATAATAAATTTAACATTCGTGCAGAGGGCATTATTTTTTACCATAGCCTCAAATGCTTTCACATGCATATAAAACTGCCCCTTATCATCACAGGCTCCTCGGGCATATATTCTTCCGTCTTTGATAACAGGTTCGAATGGAGGACTATCCCATAAATTCAAAGGATCTGCTGGCTGTACATCATAATGGCCATAAACTAAAACTGTCGGCCATGAAGCATCGGTTATTTTTTCAGCATATACGATAGGATGACCGGGTGTTGAAAAAATCTCTGCTTTATCTACCCCCGCTTCTAATAATCTCATCTTTATGATTTCAGCACATTGAACCAAGTCATCTTTATGCCTTGAATCAGCACTAATCGATGGAATCCTTAAAAGTTCAAGTAACTCATTTAGGTATCTCTCTTTGTGAGCCGCATTATAAGAATTAATTTGTTGCATATATGGCTTTGAATTGATTGAAGCGAAAGTAGGATATTATGATTATTTCAAAAGCAGGTTACTGAGGTAAATTATAAAAGAATCTCGATCGATTGATTCTCAGATCTCTTAACACAGAAGATTTGGGACTAATGGTAATATTGAATGAACGAAATATCCCAATAGGCGTAACATTGATTGACATTTGCCAGCAGTGTAAATCTCTTGAAACAGAGGCAGTGAAATATTGGATCTGTTTCGTTACGAAATCATAGTTGCCCTGCCCCTGAATTTTCCACTTATCAGTAAGATTAAAATCACCACTAAAATTTAAAGACTGGGTTACCAAAGTAGTAAATCCACTATAATCCGGCTTTACCTGCCTGGATAAATTTAAGGCATAAGAGAAATTCAGACTCCATGGAATATTAAAATCGGCATACTCTGATGGATTTTGCTGTACCATGTCAACCTGACGATTAAACTCATCAAAGCTCTGACTTCTATCCTTGATAAAATCCTGTCTTTCTTTTTCCTTTTTTTCATCTCTAGGCTTACTTCGGAAATTGGCATTAACTGCGATAAATCCATTCACAAATTTTCCCGGAGAAAATGTACCACCCTCCCATGCATACTGTTTTAATCTTCTTCCGAAAGCATCCTGTTTATATGGTGAGACTGTCGCGCCTGCAGTAAGGTTGATAATCTGAGAAATATTACCCCTGAGATAAATATTAAAATCACTTAATGCAAAAGAATCAGCAAGCAAGTTATAACCCGTACTCAAGCCAAATCCATCGAGTATCCGCACTTTCTTGACCCCCGCATCACCGGTATCTTTTCTGTTTCTGACCTTCATTTCGAGATTATTATCTAGGGTAAAGTTGACAAAGCCAGCTTCTCCTTCTGAATAGCCACCAAAAAGAGCTCCTTCAAATTTATTAAATCTGAATCGGTTACCTAATGAGTCAACCTGTGTTTCATACCACTGATCCCGTGCCATATCGGGTTTGTAACTTAACCCAATGGTCGGCCTGATAACATGACGGATCGCTCTTACCGGGCTGGTTTTCCTGAAATTCATTGTGCCGAAAAGAGCTGTACTAAGATTGATACCAAAACTCATCTGATTGCCTCTGTAAAATCCTTTTGTTATCGAAGTGTCTATTTTTTTTAACTGATCATTCCAGCTTCGCACAAATGATTGCGCATACCATACTTCTTCAAATGAAATGGCAGGACCTATCTGTAAAGCACCAAGCGCAGGAAGTGATAATTGGATTGGGATATTATGTCGGGCGCCCCACTGAAAAGTATCAATTAACTGGCCTAGACTAAAAGCCGAATCATAAAAAGAAAACTGATTGCGAAAATTTCCATTATATCCAACGCCTAGCTTCTCATACCATTTTGCAGCTCCAACAAAGTTTTTTTTCTGGAATGGATAAATGGTGTTGACAGTAAACCCAATATCCGGTAGCCCAACATTATATAATTTACTAAGCGTATTTTGATTGTGATTGGCATTTATAGT
>CAZZJD010000286.1:0-2872 GCA_964654305.1 uncultured Chitinophagaceae bacterium | reverse complement strand
TACCGCTGCTCTACTTCGCGATCTGGTTGCAAATGTATAACTATTCTAATCGATTTCAAAAAATAAGATATACAACTGATACATGTTATTTAAAAAAGAATATAATTTCGCGCATGAAATCATAAACGCGTAATGATTTCAATTTCCCGGGGTGCCGGTTGTGATAACAATCAGCTGAGATTATACCCGTTGAACCTGATCAGGGTAATGCCTGCGAAGGGATGGTTGTCTTTCTTCGACTTCTCTATCCTGTACTTTTAGGTTCTTCTGTCTCCTGCTGTTTGCATTACAAACTATGTACTCTTAACCATTTAAATATTTGTTCATGCAAAAATTAATCGCAGGAATTGCGCTCATGGTAATCAGCCATTTTTGTTCAGCTCAGTATGTTTTAAAAGGAAAGATTAAGGATCTGAAATCAGGAAATGCCATCAGTGGTGCGACCATTTCTATAGAAAACGAAGGAATGATATCTGCACAGTCGGATGGCAGTTTCATATATCGCTTTAATAAGAAAGGGGCTTACACGATTACAATCAGCGCAGTAGGTTACAACAATAAATCACTGGGCATTAATGTTAACAATCAAACAACTGAGATTAATATTTCAATGCAAGAAAAAGCATTATTACTTAAACCTATTGAGATAACTTCTTTAAGAGCAGCTGATCATGCACCCTTTGCAAAAACCAATTTATCCAAAGCTGATATTGAAAAAAATAATCTGGGTCAGGACATCCCTTTCATTCTGAATAACACACCATCAGTAGTTGTGACAAGCGACGCCGGAAATGGCATCGGCTATACCGGCTTACGTATCAGAGGGTCTGATGCCACCCGAATAAATATGACAATCAACGGAATTCCGTACAATGATGCAGAAAGCCAAGGCATCTTCTTTGTGAATCTGCCTGATCTTGCGTCTTCTGTTTCAAGTATTCAGATTCAAAGAGGTGTCGGCACATCCTCCAATGGTGCCGGCGCATTTGGTGCCAGCATGAATTTCAGCACAAACGAATTCAATGAAAAAGCTTATGCTGAAATCAACAACAGTTACGGTGATTTTAATACCTGGAAAAATACCATCAAAGCGGGTACCGGATTGATTAATGATCACTTCACCATAGATACCAGACTTAGCAGGATTAGTAGCGATGGCTTTATTGATCGCGGCAGAACAGATCTGCAATCTTTCTATTTAAGCGGGGCCTATATCAGTGAAAAAACTTCCGTTCGATTGAATATATTAAGCGGAAAAGAAAAAACCTATCAGGCGTGGAATGGAATTCCGGAAGCAAAACTGAGAAACCAGCCAGAACAACTACTTAATCATTATTACAACAATTTGGGCGTACTCTACTTTACTCCTCAGGACTCTGCGAACTTATTCAATGCCAATCCTAGAAGATTTAATGTATATCTGTACGATAATCAAACGGACAACTATCAGCAAGATCATTACCAGTTTTTCTTAAATCATGCCTTTAACGATAATTTGAAAGCTAATCTTACTCTATTTTACTCCAAAGGTGCCGGCTATTACGAGCAGTATCGCAATAGCAATCGTTTCAGCAATTACGGATTGCCGAATTTTGAATTGAATGGTTCTGTAATACGAAGAACCGATCTGATCCGCAGACTGCAGCTGGATAATGATTTTTATGGCGGATTGTACTCCGTTCAATATACCAAAGGGAAACACGATCTCATTCTTGGCGGTGGTTTCAGCCGGTATGAAGGCGATCATTTCGGAACCATTCCCTGGGCGCAGTACAACATACCTCAAAATTATAAATGGTATGATTTTGATGCACAAAAAAATGATGTGAATACCTATCTGAAATGGACGTATCAATTAAGCAAACACTTTGAATTATTTTCAGACCTGCAATACCGCAATGTGATATATCAATTTACGGGTACCAGAAAATATCCTGATGTCACAGTGAATGAAATTTATCATTTTATCAATCCGAAATTAGGCATCACTTATCGGAAAAATAATTATACAGCTTATGCCTCTTATGCATTAGGCAATAAAGAACCGAATCGGGATGATTTTGAAAGAGAGTTGAACAGCCCCCGCCCTCTCAGCGAAAAACTTCACAATATTGAAGCGGGACTTACAAAGACCTCATACAAATACAATTGGAATGTGAATTTATTTTATATGCGCTATCAGGATCAGCTGGTGCTAACCGGACGAATCAACGATGTTGGTGATGCGGTAAGAGCCAACGTTCCGAATAGCTACAGACTGGGTTTAGAACTGCAGGGGGCCTATCGTTTCAACAAATGGCTGGAAACAGAAGGGAATATAACATGGAGCCATAACCGAATTTTGAATTATGCGGATTTCACACCTTCATACGATGTCAACTTTGATCTTGTAGAACAAAAGCAACAAAACTTCGCGTCCACACCTATGAGTTTTTCACCGGATTGGGTGGGAAGCTGGAGCATTCATGTAAAACCAAGCAACGAACTCACTTTGAGTCTGATCAGCAAAGGGGTATCCGATCAATTTATGGATAACACAGGCAATAACAGCAGAAAACTGAATGGGTATTTTGTCCAGGACATTCGTAGCGTATGGTCGATCACTGGCAAGAAGGTTAAAAATGTCTCTATTATATTTCAATTGAATAATATCTGGAACTTACTCTATGAAACCAATGGCTATACATACAGCTATATATACGACGGCAATCTTGTAACAGAGAACTTCTTTTTCCCAATGGCAGGAAGAAATGGGATGATTGGAGTGAATTTGAAGTTGTAAAACAACTCGTTTATCGTTTGTCGTTTATCGTTTTTCGTTTTTCGTTTTTCGTGCCTTTCGATTAACGAGAAACGATCAACGAACAACGGG